>NZ_JBSVXD010000097.1:0-22834 GCF_054070755.1 Pseudomonas sp. SDO5591_S426
ACGCCCAATGACGGATACATCGGGCAGCCTTGCCGGACTTTTCCCACTCCCAGTAAAAACTCGCGCCACCGGCCAGCTGCCGTTGCAGGATCACCTGCTGCTCGTCGTAGTCGTAGCGTTCGCTTTCACCGGCGGCATTCGTCGCTTCGATCAACCGCCAACGGGCGTCGTAGCGATAAGTCACCAGCGTCTGTTCGGTGCGCCAGGCCGGCGGCTGATCGTCGCCGAGGTAAAAGCGCTGGTAGTCGACGGCGACTAAATGACCGCGCTCGTAACGCAACCACAGGCAACGCCCGGCGCCGTTGTCCAGGCGCTGGATGCACCCGGAAAAATCGCGCTGCACCGTCAGACGATTGCCGTAGGCATCGCTGATCGCGCTCAAGCGCCCACCCAGAAAATGGAAAAAGCGCACCGACTCGCCAGCCAAGGCGACAATCAGTTCTTCCGGCTCTTCACCGAGGTAAATCGCCGCCCGCGACAGGCTGTTGTGGATCGCCGGACGCGTCAGGCTCGGCAGCGGAAACGGCGTGCGCCGGTTTTCCGCATCGACCCAGGTGACCGTCTCGCCGTCGATCTCCAGGCGCTGGGCCAGCGAATGGCTCCAGCCAAAGCCGAGACCGCCGTCGAGTTCCACGGCGCTGGTGCGATACAAACGGGTGAACTCGAATGGCAGCAGCCCATCAAGCACACCGTCAGTCAGGGTCAGCAGTTCTTCGCCGCTGACCAGCGACACCGGACAGCCATGGGTGGCGGTGCGATCCGCTGAATCGGCGCTGTCGCCGTTGGGGTTTTTCGCTTGAACAGGAACATCATCTCGATGTTCCTGCCGGCCCAACCGTGTCTTGGCTGCGGATTTATTGCGAGCAATGGCGACCGGATTGTCCACCAATACATCCGCAGCTCCCGCCGCACTGATCTGCAGAGGCACCGCTGGCGCAGGCCTCAGCTGCGCGTTCCGGGCATTGACCATCAGCGGTTTGAGTGCGCTCGCATGAGTGGTCAGATCAGAGCGGCTCGTCAGCTCCGACAGCCGTAAACCCGCCGCAGCCAACCAACGCCGAGCACGCTCGGACTTGATCTTGTTGAGCACCTTGACGCTGATGCCGAGCCTCAAGCCTATAGGACCGGTCAAGCGCACCAGCAGGAAACTGATCAACAGCTCTGTACGAACTTGCGCCACGACTTCAGCGATGTATTGCGGCGGCAGCATCCGCAGCCAACTGGTGAAAGCCGCCAGATGAATGAACATCAATGGTTCGTCGCTTAGCACCAGCAACACATTGGCGATGGTTTCGGACGAGGCCTTCAGCAGCGCCTCAATTTCCGCTTCGCTCAAGTACACCAGGAGCTTTTCGCTATTGGCCTGGAGGTCGGAGATCAGGTCGTAGAGCTGCTTAACGTCATCCCACAAGCCGTGCAGCGAGCTTTCGAAGCCGCGCCAGTCAGCGCGTTGCAGCATGCCGTAGCGTGCAATGAAGTCCGCCTCGGAAAACCCGGCCCACAACGGTTGAAACTCGGTGCTCCATTCATTGCGCAACCAGCCCTCAAGCTCGCCGAGGACACCTTTATAGGAGTCGTAAAGCGTCTTGACGTGATCGCGGGTGACGTTGGGAAAAAAGGTGATGCGATAGCGATCGCCGCGCCAGCAGTCGGCGACTTCAAGGATGCCGCTGGGGCCGATGGTTTTATGAATCGGCTTGCCATACTGCGGTTCGCCCGGGCCTTCGTTGAGCAATAGTTCGAGCATCACCGGCGTATTACCGATGGGCACGAAGCGCGCGGCTTCAAACATGTGCACCAGTGTCAGCGGGCCGTTGGCTGGGCACATGGCAACCGTTGAACTGACGGGAGCGGTGGATTTCTTCGATGCGCTGAGGCGGACTTCATGGCCGACCTTGAACACCTGCTCGACATCCAGCGTCCCGCCCGCCCAGAAGCTTTCAGCCCAGGCTTCGTAATCGTTGAGACAGAGACGGAAATCACCGAGCAGCGCTTCGATGTCCGGCTGCTGCGGGTTCATCGCAGCCACCACCAGCAAGCCGATGGTGTTGTTCAGGGCCAGCAGCTTGTCAGGATCGAACATTCGCGGTCTTTCACTCGAGTGAAGAGGGAGCGCGAAACTCTGCGATGGATCAATCGAGAAAGAAGTCGGGAAAAACGGTATTTGGTGTAGGGCGAATCGCTAAATCATCGATATCGCTTCTGCCCGGCTCGGGTTTTGCCCGTTGCTCCATGTTGTCGCCGCCCGCTATGCTGCTGAACCCTTTAATCAATCACGGAGCCGGCCGCACCTGAGCCGCCTGGGATGTCATTGAAAACGGATCAGATGCGATGAATGCAGCGCTGGATGAGTTCGGCCCGATCAAGGCCGTGATTTTCGATATGGACGGCTTGCTGCTGGATACCGAGGGCATTTACACCGAGGTGACGTCGATCATTGCCGGGCGTTACGGGCGGACCTTCGACTGGAGCCTCAAGCAACACATCATCGGTCGCGGTGCTGGTGACCTCGCACGTTATGTGGTCGAGGCGCTGGAATTGCCGATTACAGCCGAAGAGTTTCTGCTGATCCGCGAGCCGTTGATGCGCGAGCGTTTTCCTACAGCGCAGGCGATGCCTGGCGCACAGCAACTGGTCCGGCATCTGAAGGCTCACAACATTCCCATTGCGGTGGGCACCAGTTCGTCGAGTCAGTCGTTCGGCCAGAAAACCACGCTGCACCGCGATTGGTTCGCCATGTTCGACTTCATCGTCACCGCCGATGACCCGGAAGTTGGCGCGGCCAAACCGGCGCCGGACATCTTCCTCACCGCAGCGCGGCGTTTGGGTGTCGCACCGCAGGATTGCCTGGTGTTCGAGGATTCGCCGTTCGGTGTCACGGCGGCGAAAGCGGCGGGGATGACGGCGATTGCGATTCCGGATGCGGCCATGGCCGATGAAAAATACGCACACGCCGATGGCATTCTTCGTACGCTGAAAGCCTTCAAGCCGAGTGCGTTTGGCTTGCCGGCGCTTGAGTGGGTTTGACGATAAAAAATGTGGGAGCGAGCCTGCTCCCACATTTGGATTGCGTTTAACTCATCAGGCGCCAAAACCACCGTCGATGGTCAGGCTCGCACCCGTGATATAGCCGGCCTCGGGACTGACGAGGTAGGCGACAAAACTGGCGATCTCTTCGGCTTTGCCATAACGCCCTACAGCCATCAGCGGGATCAGGCTGTCGGCGAAGTCGCCGTCGGCAGGGTTCATGTCGGTATCGACCGGGCCCGGTTGCACGTTGTTGATGGTGATGCCTTTAGGGCCGAGGTCACGGGCCAGGCCCTTGGTCAGGCCGACCAGCGCCGATTTGCTCATGGCATACGGACCGCCACCGGCGAAGGGCATGCGATCGGCGTTGGTGCTGCCGATGTTGATGATCCGGCCGCCTTCGGTCATGTGTTTGGCCGCGGCCTGGGTGGCGATGAACACGCTGCGCACGTTGATGGCCAGGGTCTGGTCCAAATCTTCGAGTTTGAAATCTTCCAGCGGCGCAACGGCCAGCACGCCAGCGTTGTTGACCAGGATATCCAGTCGACCAAAGGTCTCTACCGTCGCCGTAACTGCGTTGCGAATGGCTTCGGCGTCGGCACTGTCAGCCTTGATGGCCAGGGCTTTGCCGCCATTGGCGATGATGGTGTTTTGCAGTTCTTCAGCCTTTGCCGTGGAGCTGACGTAGGTGAAGGCAACGGTTGCGCCTTCAGCGGCCAAGCGTTTGACAATGGCTGCGCCGATGCCCCGGGAACCGCCTTGAATCAATGCCACTTTGCCGCTGAGGTTCTGAGTAGTCATATCGATCTCCAAGTCCCGAGGCGAGATGTCCCGGTTGATGGAGCCTAGTATCGATTCAGGATTGCAGGCTGTGTAGACGGTAATTGCTATAGTCTGTGTAAACCAGAAGTTTATAGTGATACGCCATGGAAACCTTCAGCAGTATCGAATGCTTTGTACGCAGTGCCGAAGTCGGCAGCTTCGCCGAGGCCGCGCGGCGCTTGAGTCTGACGCCGGCGGCGGTGGGCAAGAGCGTGGCCAAACTCGAAGCGCGACTGGGTGTCCGGCTGTTTCAACGCAGCACCCGCAGCCTGACGCTGACCGAGGCCGGTCAGCTGTTCTTGAGTCAGGTCAGTGCCAGCCTGACGACCATCCAGAACGCCGTGGCCCATCTGGCCAACGCCGAAGGGCGGCCGGCGGGGACTTTGAAAGTCAGCATGGGCACGGTGTTCGGGCGGTTATATGTCGTGCCGCTGCTTGGCGAGTTTCTACGGCGCTTTCCGGCGATCAATCCGGACTGGCATTTCGACAATCGTCAGGTCGACCTGATCGGCCAGGGTTTCGATGCGGCGATTGGTGGTGGCTTTGAGCTGCCCCAAGGCGTAGTTGCACGCAAGCTGGCACCGGCGCATCGGGTGTTGCTGGCTTCTGCAGATTATCTTGCGCGACACGAAATGATCACGGAGCCGGAGGACCTTCAACATCACGACGGCATCTTGATCCGGTCGCCGCAAACCGGACGCGTGCGTTCCTGGCAGTTGATCGGCCGTAGCCCCCAACACTGCCGCCCGTTGATGATCAAGGCGCGAATGACCATGAGCGATTCGGATGCGGCATGCGCCGCGGCAGCCCAGGGCCTGGGCATTGCGCTGGTGAGCATGCCGTTCGCGGTAAATTATCTGGAGGCGGGCACGTTGCAGCGAGTGCTGCCGGACTGGTACATCGATGACGGCAGTATTTCGATCTACTACGCGGAGCACAAACTGCTGCCGGGCAAGACCCGGGCGTTTGTTGATTTCATTATTGAGCAGTTTGCGGAGCGGGGGTTGGGGCAGCGGTTCAGTGCGATTTGAGCATGGCTGTAGACCGAGGTGTGGCCATCGCCAGCAGGCTGGCTCCCACAAAAGCTGTGGGAGCCGGGCTTGCCCGCGATGAACGATAACGCGGTCTATCGCATAAACTTCTGCGGCCAGCCAATGATGTTCTTTGGCCGCGGAGTCGCATAAGTCCGCACTTTCGACGTCGACAATCCCAACCGCACCAACGACTCGGCAATGGTGACCGCCGCCGTCACACCATCAATCACCGGCACGCCGGTACGTTGGCGAATCTGCTCATCCAGCCCGGCCATGCCGCCGCAGCCCAGGCAGATCACTTCGGCTTTGTCCTGGGTCACCGCCAACTCGGCCTGGTGCACGATGGCCTCCAATGCGCGTTGCGGCTCGTGTTCCAGTTCCAGCACCGCCAGACCGCTGGCTCGCACCGAAGCGCAGCGGTCCCAGAGCCCGGAGAGTTTCAGGCGATCCTCGATCAGCGGCACGGTGCGGTCGAGCGTGGTGACGACCGAATAGGCGTGACCGAGGAACATCGCGGTGCTCGCCGCAGCGTCGGTGATGTCCACCACGGGTACGTTGAGCAATTCCTGTAGGCCTTCGCGACCGTGTTCGCCATAGCCGGCCTGGATCACGGCATCGAAGGGTTGGTCGTAGGACATCACCCGATCCATGACCGCGATAGCGGCCAGGTAGCTTTCGAAATTACCTTCGATGGAGTCGGCACCGAAGAAGGGCGTCAGGCCGACGATTTCCGTGCCCGGTGCGGCCACGGCCTGGGCCGAGCGGGCGATGGCCTGGGTGATGGATTCGGTGGTGTTGACGTTGACCACGAGAATTCGCATGGGAAGTCCTTATAACGGGTGGTTCTGCGGCCCGACGCTGCCGGGCCGCGATGGAGTTAATGGCTGACGTTGTCGACCGCGATGGCTTCGCCGCTGACGTCGGCGTAGTGCGGTTGGCGTTTGGCGATGATCAGGTAGAGCAAGCCGGCAATCGCGGCGCCAATCAGCCAGGAGAACGGCGACACCAAGTGGAAACCCGGTACCAGCGCCAGGACGATGGCGATCAGGGCTGCAGGAATGAACGCCGCCACGGCGCGCAAATTGACTCCGCGGCTGTAGTAATAAGCGCCGTTCGGGTCTTCGCTGTACAACTGCGGCACGTTGACCTGACCTTTTCGTACAAGCCAGTAGTCGACCATGATCACGCCATATAACGGACCGAGCAGCGCGCCGAGACCTGACAGGAAGTACACGATCACCAACGGGCTGTTGTAGAGGTTCCACGGCAGGATCAGCACGGCGATGGTCGCGCTGATCAACCCGGCGCGGCGGAAGGTCAGGTACTTCGGCGCGAGGTTGCTGAGCACGAAGGCTGGCGCGACGAAGTTGGCCATGATGTTCACCGCCACGGTGACGATCAGGAACGCCAGGCAACCGAGGACCAGGAAGAACGTGTTGGGAATCGAGGCGATGATTTCAGTCGGGCTTTCGATGATCCGGCCATTGATCTGAAATTGCGCGCCACACAGCAGGACGGTGATGGCGGCGAACACCAGAATGTTTACCGGCAGGCCCCAGAAGTTTCCGACCTTGATGGTCTTGCGGCACGGCGAAGAACGGGCGAAGTCGCAGAAGTTGAGGATCAGCGTGCCGTAGATCGCCAGCCACAGCGCGCCACCGGCAAAGATGTTGCGCCACATCTCGCCACCGGTCAGTGGTTCACGGATCGACCAGGCGATGGTTGCGTTGGCCTGAAAGTACATCCAGGCGGCGAGGGCGGCGACGGTCAGCAAAATCACCGGCCCGGCGAAGGCTTCGTAACGCCGCACCATCTCCATGCCGTAGGCGAGGATCGCCAATTGCACGAACCAGATCGCCACGAAACACACCCATCCCAAGGTCGACAAACCGAGAATCGAGTCGTGGTCGTAGTCGGCGAATCCGGGGTGGACGGCGGTCAACAACACGCGGAAGACCACTGATGCCAGGTAAGTCTGAATGCCGAACCAGGCGATGGCGATCACGGCACGGATCAGCGCAGGAATCTGCGCGCCATGAATGCCGAAACTGATCCGGCTGATGACCGGAAACGGCACGCCGGTCTTTTGGCCCATGTAGCCGGACAGGTTCATGAAGAAGTACACCAGCGCGGCGCCGATCCCCAGAGACAGGAGAATCTGCCAGCCGCCAAGGCCCAAGGCATACAGCCCGATGGCGAACGAGTAGTTGGCGATGTTGTGCACATCGTTGGTCCACAACGCGAAGATGCTGTAGCGACCCCAGCGTCGGCCTTCGGCCTTGGTTGGCGCGAGGTCTTTATTGTGCAGGCGAGGGCTGAGCACGACAGATTCAAGTGTTGGATCGAAAGCGGTTTGGGTGGCGTGGGAGGAGGGTAGATCCAGCGCGATATTGTTGTTTGAGAGACTTGTACGCATTCCGGCAGGCTCCTGATGCTCGACACCGCGATGACTGTGCATGAGCGCTTGGCTCGACAAATCTTCGTCGCGGTGTAGCGAATATCATTGGTTACGGGGCATCTGCAGCCTGTACGGGATAGGGCGCTTCAGGCTTGCGGATCTAAAGTGTGTGTATGTTTTGATTTGATTGTATACAAAACATGTATGCACTTAAGCGAGTTCCATGCCAGTGGAGGGATCTATGAAAAGCGCTGCTCATTTCGTTTTGTTATGGATCTTCGCCAAGTGACTGAAAAATAGAAAATATAAATTGACCGGTTGAACAGGTATTTATTTTTAGGGAGAGGTTTTGAGGGGTTGGGGAGGCGAAGGAGTGTAACTTTTTGGGGCGTAGAAACAAAAAAGTGCACACATAAATGCCACCGATGGTGACATTCGTGTGTACACGTTTTTTGAGCCGCACACGCACCCTGTAGGAGTGAGCCTGCTCGCGATGGCGGTAGTTCAGCCGACACACATGTTGAATGTCAGTCCGTCATCGCGAGCAGGCTCGCTCCTACAGGGGGGTTACGCTTTGGATTTGCTGATGATATTCCCCGCATGCAACCCGCATTCTTTCTGGGTGGCTTCTTCCCACCACCAGCGGCCTTCGCGCTCATGCTGGTTCGGCAGTACCGGGCGGGTGCACGGCTCGCAGCCGATGCTGATGAACCCGCGCTCATGCAGGCTGTTGTACGGCAGCTCCAGCATGCGGATGTAACCCCAGATCTCTTCGCTGGTCATTTGCGCCAGCGGGTTGAATTTGTACAGGGTGCGTTCCGGGGTGGAGAACGCGGTGTCGATTTCCATCACCGCGACGGCGCTGCGGGTGCCGGGGCTCTGGTCGCGGCGCTGGCCGGTGGCCCAGGCTTTCACGCCGGACAGCTTGCGGCGCAGCGGTTCGATCTTGCGGATGCCACAGCATTCGCCATGGCCGTCCTTGTAGAAACTGAACAGGCCTTTTTCCTTCACGAACGGTTCGAGCTTGGTGTAGTCCGGCGACACCAGTTCGATGTCGATCTTGTAGTGCTCGCGCACCTGATCGATGAAGCGGTAGGTCTCGGGATGCAAGCGGCCGGTGTCGAGGCTGAACACCTTGACGTTCTTGTTCAGCTTCCAGGCCATGTCCACCAGCACCACGTCCTCGGCGCCGCTGAAAGATATCCACAGCTCATCGCCGAACTCGGCAAACGCGAGCTTCAGGATGTCCTGGGCGGATTTGTTGGCATAGGTCGTGGCGAGTTCCACGACGTCGAACGTTGGGCTCATCAGGGCGGCTTCCTACAGGTCGGTGGCGCTGGGCGCTCTATATGGGGCCGATGGTAACAAAAAGCTGCGCCGCTCGGGGCGTCCTCTGCGTTGCGTGGTGGGGGAGGAGTCGCTAGAGTTCGGCCTCGCTCGACTCAATAAACAATACAAATGGGAGTGTCTTGTGGAAATTGCCTGTCTGGATCTTGAAGGTGTGCTGGTCCCGGAAATCTGGATCGCCTTTGCCGAAAAAACCGGGATCGAATCCCTCAGGGCCACCACCCGGGACATTCCCGACTACGACGTGCTGATGAAGCAGCGCCTGCGGATTCTCGATGAACACGGCCTGAAACTCGCCGACATCCAGGAAGTGATCGCCACCCTCAAGCCGCTGGACGGCGCGGTCGAGTTCGTCAACTGGCTGCGCGAGCGCTTCCAGGTGGTGATTCTGTCGGACACGTTCTACGAGTTTTCCCAGCCGCTGATGCGTCAGTTGGGCTTCCCGACCTTGCTCTGCCATCGTCTGATTACCGACGACACCGGGCGGGTGACCAGCTATCAACTACGTCAGAAAGATCCGAAGCGTCAGTCGGTCCTGGCGTTCAAGAGTCTCTATTACCGGGTGATCGCGGCGGGCGATTCCTACAACGACACCACGATGCTGGGCGAGGCGGATGCCGGGATTCTGTTCCATGCGCCGGATAACGTGATTGCCGAGTTCCCGCAGTTCCCGGCGGTGCATACGTTTGAGGAGTTGAAGCAGGAGTTCATCAAAGCGTCTAACCGCACTTTAAGCCTGTAAACCCGCTTACCGTAGGAGCTGCCGAAGGCTGCGATCTTTTGATCTTGTGGTTAAGAGCAAGATCAAAGGATCGCAGCCTCGTTTCACTCGACAGCTCCTACAGGGGTAGGGTGTCAGAGGTTTTGCAGGGTATCGAGCAACACCTTCACTTTGGTGATCGATTCCTGATATTCAGCCTGCCACTCGGAATCGGCAACGATCCCGCCACCGCCCCAGCAACACACCTGCCCATCCTTGACCAGCAAACTGCGAATGGCGATGGAACTGTCCATCTCGCCGCGCACGTCCAGATACAGCAACGAGCCGCAGTACAACCCGCGTCGCGTCGGTTCCAGTTCGTCGATGATCTGCATCGCCCGAATCTTCGGCGCGCCGGTGATCGAGCCGCCAGGGAAGCTGCCGGCAATCAGGTCCAGCGCATCGCGATCATCCGCCAGTTCGCCGGTCACGCTGCTCACCAGGTGATGCACGTTCGGGTAACTTTCCAGGCTGAACAATTCCGGCACCGATACCGAACCGGTGCGGCAAGTGCGGCCGAGGTCGTTGCGCAGCAAGTCGACGATCATCAGGTTTTCCGCGCGATCCTTGGGGCTGGCCAGCAGTTCGGCGGCGTTTGCTGCGTCTTCGGCAGGCGACAGACCGCGTGGGCGCGTGCCTTTGATCGGGCGGGTTTCCACATGGCGCTCGCTGACTTTGACGAAGCGCTCCGGCGACAGGCTCAAAACGGCGCCGCCATCGGGCAGGCTCTGGAAACCGGAAAACGGTGTCGGGCACGCCAACCGCAGTGCGCAGTACGCGGTCCAAGGATCACCTTGGCACGGCGCACGGAAGCGTTGAGCGAAGTTGACCTGATAGCAGTCACCGGCCTGGATGTATTGCTGGATGCGTTCGATGGCCTGGCGATATTGCTCAGCGCTCAGGTCGGCGTTCATCGGCGCTTGCAATTTGAACGTCGCGGCCGTTTCAGCAACAGGCTGACTGAACAGCTGAATCAGGCGCTGACGTTCGCTGTCGACCAGTGCCGGGTGAAACACCAGTTGGCTGGTGGCCTGTTGGTGATCGCTGATCAGCGCCCAGGCGTACAAGCCGAAACGTGCATCCGGCAATTGCAGGTCGTCCAGCGCCTGGGTTGGCAGGTTCTCCAGGTGCCGACCGAAGTCATAGCTCAGATAACCGATCAAACCGCCGGCGAACGGCAGGTCATGGGCGACCGTTGCTTCACCTAGATCTGTCAGCCTGTCGCGCAGGCGTTGCAGGAAATCGCCGCCACTTTCGTCGGGCGATACCGTCAGTTGTTCCAGCGGCCAGGCGCTGAGCAAGTCAAACCGGCCACGCTCGGCGCTGGGGCGACCACTGTCGAGCAGCACGGCGCCGGGGGCATGACGAATGGCCGCGAAGTACTCGGCGGGGTTGGCGCGATAGGGCAGCGGATGTACGGAACAGGTCAGCATGGGCGGGGTAGATCAGCCATCGAGGCGGGGTGGCGATTGTAGTCCCCTCGGGGAATTGCTCCTAGAGGGGATGTGGGGGATCAACCTTCAACCGGCGGAATATGCCCAAACATTTCCTGCACAAACGCCACGCGTTCTTCGACGGTTTCAGTCACGCCGCGAGCCTTCAAATCTTCCAGTCGCGCCTCGACGGCATGGGTACGCAGCGTCAGGCCGCAGTCGTTGGCAATCTGAATATTCAAGCCGGGACGGGCGTTGAGTTCCAGAATCAGCGGGCCTTTTTCCTGGTCCAGCACCATATCAACACCGATGTAACCCAGCCCGCACAGCTCATAGCAACCGGCGGCGAGTTTCATGAAACCGTCCCAGTAGGGCAGTTGCACGCCGTCCACCGCATTGGTGGTGTCCGGGTGCTTGGTGATGATGTTGTTCAACCAGGTGCCGCGCAGCGTCAGGCCGGTGGCGAGGTCGACGCCGACACCGATGGCGCCCTGGTGCAGATTCGCCTTGCCACCGGACTGCCGGGTCGGCAGGCGCAGCATGGCCATCACCGGATAGCCCATCAGCACGATGATGCGGATGTCCGGCACGCCTTCATAGCTGATGCTCTTGAAGATTTGGTCCGGTATCACCCGGTATTCGATCAGCGCCCGGTCGCGGTGCCCGCCGAGGGAGTACAGGCCGGTGAGAATGCTGGAAATATGGTGCTCGATTTCTTCATGGGGGATGATCTTGCCGGACACCGTGCGGTAGCGACCTTCGAAGCGGTCGGCGACGACAATGATGCCGTCACCGCCGGCGCCCTGTGCCGGTTTGATCACGAAATCGTTGCGCCCGTCGATGATCTCGCCGAGCTTGTCGATTTCCTTCTCCGTGGAAATCACGCCATACAACTCCGGCACATGAATGCCGGCGGCGATCGCGCGTTCCTTGGTGATGATCTTGTCATCGACAATCGGGTACAGGCTGCGCTTGTTGTACTTGAGCACGTAGTCTGCGTTACGCCGATTGATGCCCATGATGCCCCGGGCTTCCAGGGCCTTCCAGGTCTTCCAGAAGCCGAACATCAAGCGTCAGCCTTTTTCAGGAAGGCCTTGAAACGCACCAGTTCAGTCAGGCGGTATCCGCGATAACGACCCATCGCCAGCATGAAGCCCACCAGAATCAGCAGGATCGCCGGGAAGGTGAACACGAAGTACACCAGTTCCGGCACGCTCATGATCAGGTGCGCCAGGGACGCGGCGAACAGCGTGCCGATCGCCACTTTCATGGCGTGGCTCGCACCGCGTTCTTCCCAGGTGATCGACAGGCGTTCGATGGTCATGGTCAGGATCACCATCGGGAACAGTGCCACTGACAAACCGCGCTCCAGACCGAGCTTGTGGCTGAACAGGCTGATCGCCGCGATCAGCACCACCACGAACGTCAGCACCACCGACAGTCTCGGCAGCATTTGCAGTTTCAGGTGTTCAAGATAGGAACGCAGCGACAGCCCCAGCGCCGTGATGATCGTGAACAGGACGATGCCGAAGCCGAGCTGGGTTTCGCGGAAGGCCAGGGCGATCAGCACCGGGGTAAAGGTGCCGAGGGTCTGCAATCCGATCAGGTTGCGCAGGATCAGGATCACCAGCACGCCGATCGGGATCATCACCATGATCATGAAGGTTTGCTGTGTTTGCAGCGGCAAGCCGTACAGCGAGTATTCGAGGAAATTGGCGTCGGTGTTTTCGTCGGTCAGCTTGGCCAGGCGAATGGCGTTCATTTCGCTGTTGTTCATGCTGAAAGTGACAGTAGCTTTCTTGCCGCCATCGACGGTGATCAGGTTTTCGTCGCCGGTCCACCACAGCAGGCGGTCGGTCGGCAGGCCTTGTTCACCGGTTTCCGGGTTGAAGTACAGCCAGTCGGTGCCGTTGAAGCTGCGCAGCCAGAGTTCCGGGGTCTGCGGTTGGTCGGCCACCAGGCGGATGGTGTGGACCTTTTCCACCGGCACGTGGGCGATGGACAGTAGCAGCTCGACGATCTTCGCCTTGTGCGCCGGCGTCGGGTCACCGGCCAGGAGCATCTTGGCATTGTCGTCGTTGCTGTTGTTGACCCGCTTGATCGCTTCGCTGATGAAGGTCTCGACGTCGGCCGAATGCTGGCGGATCGGCGCGAGCAACGCTTCGGCAGCGAGTTTCTCCGGGCCTTCCACGGCAATGCTGTCGCGGAAGGTCGGGCCTTTGATCTTGGCTTTTTCAGCTGTGTAGCGCTTGGTCAGCACCAGGCGGTAATAAAGCGTCTGGTTGCCCTTGGCCCGACGTGCCGACCAGGTGACCTTGCGGTTACCGTCGACCCGGTTCACAGCCACGCCGTAGTTATTGGAGATGAAGCTCTCGTTGAGGCTCACGTAGTCGCGGCTCAGCGGCGGCACGAACATCTGGATCTTGACCGGGTCCTTGGCACTGGCGACGAACTCGACCTTGGCGTCGATGTTCCACAAGTCGTCGGTGGCGTCCTCGGTCACTGGAATGCCCAGCACGAAGATCTGATAGGCCGTAACTGAAATGCCCAGCACCACCAGGATGGCGATCAGCATTTTCAGATGAAGGGTAAGAGAGCGCATTGGAATTACTCTGCGGTATGAGCGTCGGTAGCGCAGGCGGGTTTGCCGGCAGCGTATTTAAGACTGGGGTCGACCAGCGCATCGAAGCGTTTGAGCGCTTCGGAGCCAATCAAGAGCGGGTATTGGAAGGCACTTCGGTCAGTAAGGTTCACTTCGATGCTGCGTAAAGCCGAGCCCATGCAGATATCCAGCTCGATCACCGGACGGGCGGTGTACTTCTTGCCTTCTTCCGGATCGTAGTCGCCGGCCCGGCGCTTGATCTTGCTGACACGGGCCAGCGGGCGTTCGATCGGGTGTGAATGGGCGGCGTCGATGGCCAGATAGAAACGCACCCAGGATTCGCCATTGCGTTTGAAACGCTTGATGTCGCGCGCACTCAGGGAAGCGGTTTTCGCCCCGGTATCGAGTTTGGCGGCCACCTCCAGGTCGATGCCGCCCAGCGACGCGTACTCGTTGAGGCCATACACAGTCTTTTCCCCCGCCATCGCTGCGCCAGGCAAGAAAAGAAAATAAAGGAATGCGGGGAAGGGCTTGAGTCTCATAAATCCTGGTGCGCAGCGGTCCGTACTTTGATTCAAGACCCTGGCATCGCTGCGCAAGCTCCTCGTATGCCTATCAGCTATTTATGACAGACAGTGCAGATGTGACAAACAAATGCGGGCGGCATTCTAGCACGGTGGGTTTGTGGCGCCAGCGCTGGCGGGTGGCGATAAACAGACGGGTTGCTTCGTTATGGTGCGGTCGGTTATTAGCCGATTGTCAACAATATCCATTTATCCTTTGACTAAGGCGGGCGTATTCGCTAGTTTTTGCGGCATTGGCTTTCAAGGTGTCGACAATATGCTGGATCAACTCGATCCCCCGGTTTCTACGCAAGACGATACGGAGACGCTTTCCGAGAACGTCTTCCGCCGTATTCAAGCGGCCATCGTCAAAGGCGAGATCGCTCCGGGCAGCAAAATCTCCGAACCGGAACTGGCGCGCACCTATGGCATCAGCCGTGGGCCGCTGCGCGAGGCTATCCATCGCCTGGAAGGTCAGCGCCTGCTGGTGCGCGTGCCGCACGTCGGGGCGCGGGTGGTTTCGCTCAATCACGCCGAGCTGCTGGAGCTCTATGAGATTCGCGAATCCCTCGAAGGCATGGCCTGTCGTCTGGCCGCCGAGCGCATGAGCGTCGAAGAAATCGACGAGTTGCGTCGGGTGCTGGAGACCCACGAGCGCGATGAGGCCTTCCAGGCCGGTCGCGGCTATTACCAGCAGGAAGGCGATTTCGACTTTCACTACCGAATCATCCAGGGCAGCGGCAACCGCACCCTGACGCAAATGCTCTGCGGCGAGCTCTATCAATTGGTGCGCATGTACCGCATCCAGTTTTCCACCACGCCCAATCGCCCGCATCAGGCCTTTGCCGAACACCACAGAATTCTCGATGCCATCGCCGACCGTGACGGTGAACTGGCCGAGTTGTTGATGCGCCGTCACATCGGCGCCTCCAAACGCAACATCGCCCGTCATTACCAGGACGGCGCCAACCCGACAGCCAAACGAGGTGAGTCATGAGTTTGAACAAGAGCACTCCAGGCCAGCGTTTCCGCGATGCGGTCGCCAGCGAGCATCCATTGCAAGTGGTCGGCGCGATCAACGCCAACCACGCGCTGCTGGCCAAACGCGCCGGCTTCAAGGCGATCTACCTGTCGGGTGGCGGGGTGGCTGCCGGCTCCCTCGGCGTGCCGGACCTGGGCATCACCGGCCTGGATGACGTGCTGACCGACGTGCGCCGCATCACCGACGTCTGCGACCTGCCGTTGCTGGTGGATGTCGACACCGGTTTCGGTTCCTCGGCGTTCAACGTGGCGCGCACCGTCAAGTCGATGATCAAGTTCGGCGCGGCGGCGATTCACATCGAAGACCAGGTCGGCGCCAAGCGTTGCGGCCACCGTCCTAATAAAGAAATCGTTTCGCAGCAGGAAATGGTCGACCGCATCAAGGCAGCCGTTGATGCGCGTACTGACGACAGCTTCGTGATCATGGCCCGCACCGACGCCCTGGCGGTGGAAGGTCTGGAATCTGCCCTGGATCGCGCCGCCGCGTGCATCGAGGCCGGCGCCGACATGGTGTTCCCGGAAGCCATCACCGAACTGGACATGTACAAGCTGTTCGCCAACCGCGTGAAAGCACCGATCCTGGCCAACATCACCGAATTCGGCGCGACTCCGCTGTACACCACCGAGCAACTGGCTGCGGCCGACGTGTCGCTGGTGCTGTACCCGCTGTCGGCCTTCCGAGCCATGAACAAGGCTGCGGAAAATGTCTACACCGCGATCCGCCGCGACGGCACGCAACAGAACGTCATCGACACCATGCAAACTCGCATGGAGCTTTACGATCGCATCGACTACCACACCTTCGAGCAGAAGCTCGATGCGTTGTTTGCGTCGAAGAAGTAAGTCGAATAACTCCCTAATAAATTCAAGAAAATTGGAGGCAGAAATGGCCGAAGCAAAAGTACTCAGTGGCGCCGGGCTCCGTGGCCAGGTAGCCGGGCAAACCGCACTGTCCACCGTGGGCCAGTCGGGTGCCGGTCTGACCTATCGTGGTTATGACGTTCGTGAACTGGCGGCAGATGCGCAGTTCGAAGAAGTCGCTTACCTGTTGCTGTACGGCGAACTGCCGAGCAAGGCGCAACTGAACGCCTACATCACCAAGCTGAGCAAGCTGCGCGACCTGCCGCAAGCGCTGAAAGAAGTGCTGGAACGCATCCCCGCCGACGCCCACCCGATGGACGTGATGCGTACTGGCTGCTCGTTCCTGGGCAACCTGGAACCGGAAACCAACTTCTCCGAGCAACACGACAAGACTGACCGCCTGCTGGCTGCATTCCCGGCGATCATGACCTACTGGTATCGCTTCAGCCACGAAGGCAAGCGCATCGATTGCGTGAGCGACGAGCAGTCCATCGGCGGCCACTTCCTGCACCTGCTGCACGGCAAGAAGCCGAGCGAGTTGCACGTCAAGGTGATGAACGTTTCGCTGATCCTCTACGCAGAGCACGAGTTCAACGCGTCGACCTTCACTGCACGTGTTTGCGCGTCGACCCTGTCCGACCTGTATTCGTGCATCACCGCAGCCATCGGTTCGCTGCGCGGTCCGCTGCACGGCGGCGCCAACGAAGCGGCGATGGAAATGATCGAGCGCTTCTCGTCGCCGGAAGACGCGATCAAAGGCACCCTCGGCATGCTGGAACGCAAGGACAAGATCATGGGCTTCGGTCACGCGATCTATAAGGACAACGATCCGCGCAACGAGGTGATCAAGGGCTGGTCGAAAAAACTCGCCGACGAAGTGGGCGACAAGGTGTTGTTCCCGGTTTCCGAAGCCATCGACAAGACCATGTGGGAGCAAAAGAAACTGTTCCCGAACGCCGACTTCTACCATGCCTCGGCGTACCACTTCATGGGCATTCCGACCAAGTTGTTCACACCGATTTTCGTCTGCTCGCGCCTGACCGGCTGGGCTGCCCACGTGTACGAACAACGCGCCAACAACCGCATCATCCGTCCAAGTGCCGAATACACCGGCGTTGAACAGCGCAAGTTCGTGCCAATCGAACAACGCTGAATGGTGGGAATGCCTGCACAGGTCACTGAATGAACCGGTGACCCTGTAGGAGCTGCCGCAGGCTGCGATCTTTTGATATTGCTTTTTGAAGATCAAAAGATCGCAGCCTACGGCAGCTCCTACAGGCGATCGAAGTCAGCTCAGGAACTGTGCCAGGCCCACCTTTTGAAACTACCGTGACCCGAGTCCTGACCGATGAACACTGAATTCCGCAAATCGCTGCCCGGCAGCCAACTGGATTACTTCGACGTCCGCGCGGCAGTCGAAGCCATTCAGCCTGGCGCCTACGACACCCTGCCGTACACCTCTCGCGTACTGGCGGAAAACCTTGTGCGTCGCTGCGACCCGGCCACGCTCACCGAATCCCTGAAGCAATTCATCGAGCGCAAACGCGACCTCGATTTCCCTTGGTTCCCGGCCCGCGTGGTCTGCCACGACATCCTCGGCCAGACCGCACTGGTGGACCTCGCCGGTCTGCGTGACGCCATCGCCCTGCAAGGCGGCGACCCGGCGCAAGTCAACCCGGTGGTGCCGACGCAATTGATCGTCGACCACTCCCTGGCCGTCGAGCGCGGTGGCTTCGATCCAGAAGCGTTCGAGAAGAACCGCGCCATCGAAGACCGTCGCAACGAAGACCGTTTCCACTTCATCAACTGGACCAAGAAGGCGTTCAAGAACGTCGACGTGATCCCGCCGGGCAACGGCATCATGCACCAGATCAACCTGGAGAAAATGTCTCCGGTGATCCAGGTGCGTGACGGCGTCGCGTTCCCTGACACCTGCGTCGGCACCGACAGCCACACCCCGCACGTCGATGCGCTGGGCGTGATTGCTATCGGTGTCGGTGGTCTTGAAGCCGAGAGCGTGATGCTCGGTCGCGCATCGTGGATGCGTCTGCCGGAAAGCGTCGGCGTCGAACTGACTGGCAAGCTGCAACCGGGCATCACCGCCACCGACATGGTGCTGGCGTTGACCGAGTTCCTGCGCAAGCAAAAAGTGGTTGGCGCATGGCTGGAATTCTTCGGCGAAGGCGCATCAAAGCTGACCCTCGGCGACCGCGCAACCATCTCCAACATGGCCCCGGAATACGGCGCCACCGCGGCGATGTTCTACATCGACCAGCAGACAATCGACTATCTCAAACTGACCGGTCGTGAAGACGAGCAGGTACAGTTGGTCGAGAATTACGCCAAGCAGGTCGGCCTGTGGGCTGACAGCCTGAAAGACGCGCAATACGAGCGCGGTCTGACGTTCGACTTGTCCTCGGTGGTGCGCAACATGGCCGGCCCGAGCAACCCGCACGCCCGTGTCGCGGTGTCGGATCTGGCCGCCAAAGGGATCGCCGGTCAGTGGGACGATGTGCCGGGTCAAATGCCGGACGGCGCGGTGATCATTGCCGCCATCACCAGCTGCACCAACACCAGCAACCCGCGCAACGTGATCGCCGCCGGCCTGCTGGCGCGCAACGCCAACAAGCTCGGCCTGACCCGCAAGCCATGGGTCAAGTCGTCCCTGGCGCCGGGTTCGAAAACCGTCGCGCTGTACCTCGATGAAGCTGGTTTGACCGATGAACTGGACAAGCTCGGCTTCGGCGTCGTCGCCTTCGCCTGCACCACTTGCAACGGCATGTCCGGCGCACTGGACCCGGTGATCCAGCAAGAGATCATCGATCGCGACCTGTACGCCACTGCGGTGCTCTCCGGCAACCGTAACTTCGATGGCCGGATTCACCCGTACGCCAAGCAAGCGTTCCTCGCATCGCCGCCACTGGTGGTCGCTTACGCCATTGCCGGGACCATCCGTTTCGACATCGAAAAAGATGTGCTGGGCGTGGTCGATGGCAAGGAAATTCGTCTGAAAGACATCTGGCCGAGCGACGAAGAAATCGACGCCGTGGTGAAGGCCTCGGTGAAGCCTGAGCAGTTCCGTCAGGTCTACATCCCGATGTTCGCCATCCACGAAGACACCGGCCCGAAAGTCACGCCGCTGTACGACTGGCGTGAGATGAGCACCTACATCCGCCGTCCGCCGTACTGGGAAGGCGCACTGGCCGGCGCGCGTCCACTGAAGGGCATGCGCCCGCTGGCGGTGCTGCCGGACAACATCACCACCGATCACTTGTCGCCATCCAACGCGATCATGCTCGACAGCGCCGCTGGCGAATACCTGGCGAAGATGGGCTTGCCGGAAGAGGACTTTAACTCTTACGCAACTCACCGTGGTGACCACCTGACTGCGCAGCGCGCAACTTTCGCCAACCCGAAACTGTTCAACGAAATGGTTCAGGAAAACGGCAAGGTCAAGCAGGGTTCGCTGGCTCGCGTAGAGCCGGAAGGCCAGGTCATGCGCATGTGGGAAGCCATCGAAACCTACATTGATCGCAAGCAGCCGCTGATCATCATCGCCGGTGCCGACTACGGTCAGGGTTCGTCCCGCGACTGGGCAGCGAAAGGCGTGCGTCTGGCCGGTGTGGAAGCGATTGCCGCCGAAGGTTTCGAACGCATTCACCGGACCAACCTGGTGGGCATGGGCGTGTTGCCGCTGGAGTTCAAACCGGGCACCAACCGTCACACCCTGGCGATTGATGGCAGCGAAACCTACGACGTCATCGGTGAGCGCACCCCGCGTGCCGAGCTGACGCTGGTGATCCATCGCAAGAACGGCGAGCGCGTCGATGTGCCGGTGACCTGCCGCCTCGACACAGCCGAAGAAGTGTCGATCTACGAGGCCGGCGGCGTGCTGCAACGCTTCGCCCAGGACTTCCTCGAAGAGTCGGCGGTTGCCGTTTAATACTGCTGTGCAAACACGGGACTTTAAGTCCCGTGTCTGTTTTCAAGGTTAGGAGTAAGAGCACATGGCTCACGCAGCTCAGATCAAGATTCCCGCAACCTACATGCGCGGCGGCACCAGCAAAGGCGTGTTTTTCAGCCTGAAAGATTTGCCTGAAGCGGCACAGGTTCCCGGCCCGGCCCGCGACGCTTTGCTGCTGCGCGTGATCGGTAGCCCCGATCCGTACGACAAGCAGATCGACGGCATGGGCGGCGCGACTTCCAGCACCAGCAAAACCGTGATCCTGTCGAAAAGCCTCAAGGCTGATCACGACGTTGATTACCTGTTCGGTCAGGTATCCATCGACAAGCCTTTCGTGGACTGGAGCGGCAACTGCGGCAACCTGTCGGCGGCCGTCGGTTCGTTCGCCGTCAGCAATGGTCTGGTCGATGCCAGCCGCATTCCGCACAACGGTGTGGCGGTGGTTCGCGTGTGGCAGGCCAACATCGGCAAGACCATCATCGCCCACGTGCCGATCACCAACGGTGAAGTGCAGGAAACCGGCGATTTCGAACTTGATGGCGTGACTTTCCCGGCGGCTGAAGTGCAGATCGAGTTTCTCGATCCGGCGGCGGACGAAGAGGGCGGCGGCGGTTCGATGTTCCCCACCGGCAACCTCGTCGATGACCTCGAAGTACCCGGCATCGGCACCTTCAAGGCGACCATGATCAACGCCGGCATCCCGACGATTTTCGTCAATGCCGAAGACATCGGCTACAAGGGCACCGAGCTGCAAGGCGCGATCAACGGCGACCCGAAAGCCTTGCTGATGTTCGAAACCATCCGCGCTTACGGCGCATTGCGCATGGGCCTGATTACCAACATCGACGAAGCGGCCAAGCGCCAACACACGCCGAAAGTGGCGTTCGTGGCCAAGCCGGCGGACTACGTTTCGTCCAGCGGCAAAGCCATTGCGGCAGGCGATGTCGACCTGTTGGTGCGTGCGCTGTCCATGGGCAAACTGCACCACGCGATGATGGGCACGGCGGCGGTGGCAATCGGCACGGCGGCAGCGATCACCGGCACGCTGGTCAACCTCGCGGCGGGTGGCACTGAACGCAACGCAGTACGCTTCGGCCATCCGTCCGGCACCTTGCGCGTTGGCGCCGAGGCCAGCCTGGTGAACGGTGAATGGACCGTGAACAAAGCCATCATGAGCCGCAGTGCGCGGGTGTTGATGGAAGGGTTTGTGCGAGTGCCGGGTGATTCGTTCTAACCAATACAACCCTGTAGGAGCTGCCGCAGGCTGCGATCTTTTGATCTTGATTCAAAAAAAACAAAGTCAAAAGATCGCAGCCTTCGGCAGCTCCTACAGTTGATCTCATTGCAAAAGAAGAAAGCAGTAACCAACCGAGATTGGTCCCTGAACCGAGGTCCCATCAACGACCCACTTCATAGAGTGAATCGAACATGAGTGCCAACGTCGACCTGAACAACCGCCCCGACTACGACAAGGTCCTGCAGGACATTGCCGATTACGTTTTGAACTACAAGATCGAGTCCAAAGAGGCGCTGGATACCGCGCGCAACTGCCTGATCGATACCTTGGGTTGCGGCCTGCTGGCCTTGCGTTTTCCAGAATGCACGAAGCATCTTGGACCTGTGGTTGAAGGCACCGTCGTGCCATTCGGTGCGCGCGTGCCGGGTACCAGTTACCGACTCGATCCGGTGAAGGCGGCGTGGGACATCGGTTGCATCGTGCGCTGGCTCGACTACAACGACACGTGGCTCGCCGCCGAGTGGGGGCATCCGTCGGACAACCTCGGCGGTATTCTCGCGGTGGCTGACCATTTTTCACAAAAGCGTCTGGCCAATGGCGAAGCGCCGCTGACTGTTCGTATAGTTCTTGAAGCGATGATCATGGCCCACGAGATTCAAGGCGTGATCGCCCTGGAAAACTCGTTCAACCGCGTCGGCCTCGATCACGTCATCCTGGTGAAAGTCGCCTCGACCGCGGTCACCGCCAAACTGATGGGCGCTAACCGCGAGCAGTTGTTGTCGGCGTTGTCCCATGCGTTTGCTGACGGTCAGGCGCTACGCACCTATCGGCATGCGCCGAATGCCGGCTCGCGCAAGTCGTGGGCGGCAGGCGATGCGTCCAGTCGTGGCGTGCGTTTGGCCGATATTGCGATGCGCGGCGAGATGGGTATTCCTGGCGTATTGAGTGCCAAACAGTGGGGGTTCTACGACGTATTGTTCAGCCATACCAACAACGATCTGGCACTCAAGCCTGAAGACAAACGTGAGTTCAGCTTCTCGCGGCCGTATGGCAGTTATGTGATGGAAAACGTGCTGTTCAAGATCAGTTTTCCGGCCGAGTTCCACGCGCAAACGGCGTGTGAGGCGGCGGTGACGTTGCATCCGCAGGTGCGCAATCGCCTGCATGAGATCGACAAAATCGTCATCACCACCCATGAGTCGGCAATCCGCATTATTTCCAAGGTCGGCCCGCTGGCCAATGCCGCTGATCGCGATCACTGCATCCAGTACATGACGGCCGTGCCGCTGGCCTTCGGTAACCTGATAGCCGAGTACTACGAGGACGATTTCCACAAGGCGCATCCGATCATCGATGTGCTGCGCGACAAAATGGTCATCGTCGAAGAACCGCGCTACACCCGTGAATATCTGGAGGCGGATAAACGCTCGATTGCCAATGCGGTACAGGTATTTTTCAAGGATGGGTCCAGCACCGAGAACGTGGTGGTGGAGTACCCGATTGGCCATCGTCGGCGTCGGGTCGAAGGCATTCCGTTGCTGGAAGACAAGTTCAAGGCGAACTTGCTGACACGATTCACCGGACAGCGCAGCGAGGAGATTTTTGCGTTGTGCAAGGATCAGCAGAAGCTTGAAGCGACAGCGGTGAACCGGTTTGTGGATTTGTTCGTGATGTAGAAAAAATCATGTAGGAGCTGCCGCAGGCTGCGATCTTTTGACTTTGATTTCTAGAAACAAGATCAAAAG
>NZ_JBSVXD010000098.1:0-22775 GCF_054070755.1 Pseudomonas sp. SDO5591_S426
GGAATCGCGTTCCACTGTAGGAGCTGCCGCAGGCTGCGATCTTTTGCTCTTCAAAAACAAAAAAGCCCCGCCAGGCTCACACCTGACGGGGCTTTCAGCGACTCAGAATCAGCGCTTACGCAACATTCATCGTCTTGTGCGTATCAATCAAATGCTGCACCACACCCGGATCGGCCAGGGTGGAAATGTCACCCAACCCATCGTATTCAGCCGTCGCAATCTTGCGCAGAATCCGGCGCATGATCTTGCCCGAACGGGTTTTCGGCAGGCCCGGCGCCCACTGGATGACATCCGGCGAAGCAATCGGACCGATCTCTTTACGCACCCAGTTTTTCAGTTCCAGGCGCAGTTGCTCGTTCGGCTCTTCGCCGTTGATCAGGGTGACGTAGACATAAATGCCCTGCCCCTTGATGTCGTGCGGCACGCCAACCACTGCGGCTTCCGCGACTTTCGGGTGCGCAACCATCGCGCTTTCGATCTCCGCAGTACCCATGCGATGGCCGGAGACGTTGAGCACGTCGTCCACGCGACCGGTGATCCAGTAGTAACCATCGGCATCGCGACGCGCGCCATCACCGGTGAAGTACATGCCACGGAAAGTCTTGAAGTAGGTGTCGACGAAACGGTCGTGATCGCCGTACAGCGTACGTGCCTGGCCTGGCCACGAATCGAGAATCACCAGGTTGCCCTCGGCCTCGCCTTCGATGATGTTGCCCAGGTTATCCACCAGGGCCGGCACCACGCCGAAGAATGGACGTGCCGCAGAACCCGGCTTGAGGGCATGAGCGCCCGGCAGCGGGCTCATCATGTTGCCGCCAGTTTCGGTCTGCCACCAGGTATCGACGATCGGGCAACGGGACTTGCCGACATTCTTGTAGTACCAGTCCCAGGCTTCCGGGTTGATCGGCTCACCCACCGAACCCAACAGACGCAGGCTGCTGCCATCAGCGCCTTCAACAGCGGCAGTGCCCTGCGCCATCATCGCGCGGATCGCGGTTGGAGCGGTGTAGAGGATGTTGACCTTGTGCTTGTCGACGATCTTCGCCACCCGGGTGATGTCCGGATAGTTCGGCACGCCTTCGAACAGCAGCGTGGTCGCGCCGTTGGCCAGTGGGCCATAGACAATGTAGCTGTGACCGGTGACCCAGCCGACGTCGGCGGTGCACCAATAGACTTCGCCCGGGCGGTAGTCGAACACGCGCTCGTGAGTCATGGCCGCGTACAACAGATAGCCGCCAGTGGTGTGCTGCACGCCCTTCGGCTTGCCGGTGGAACCGGAGGTGTAAAGGATGAACAGCGCTTCTTCGGCGCCCATCTCTTTCGGCGCACAAACGGTGCCCGCCACTTTCATCAGGTCTTCGTACCAGATGTCGCGATGCTGGTTCCACTTGATGTCGCCACCGGTGCGCTGGCACACGATGACTTTCTGAATGCTGCTGGTTTCCGGGTTGGTCAGTGCGTCGTCGACGTTGGCCTTGAGCGGGATCTTCTTGCCGGCACGGATGCCTTCATCAGCAGTGATCACCACTTTGGATTTGCAGTCGATGATGCGACCGGCCAGGGCTTCCGGCGAGAAACCACCGAACACCACCGAGTGAATCGCGCCGATCCGGGTACAGGCCAGCATGGCGACCACGGCTTCGGGGATCATCGGCATATAGATAGTCACCACGTCGCCGCGGTGTACATCCTGGCCGCGCAGGGCGTTGGCGAATTTGCACACTTGTTCGTGCAGTTCGCGGTAAGTGATGTTGCGGCTCTCGGAAGGGTCATCGCCTTCCCAGATGATTGCAACTTGATCGCCGCGCTCGGCCAGATGACGGTCGAGGCAGTTGTAGGAAACGTTCAGGGTGCCGTCGGCGAACCATTTGATGTCGACATGGTGATCGTCGAAGGAAGTCTGCTTCACCGTGGTGAAAGGCTTGATCCAGTCGAGGCGCTTGGCTTGCTCGCGCCAGAAGCCATCCGGGTTGACGACGGACTGCTGGTACATGGCCTTGTAGGTCGCCTCGTCGGTCAGCGTATTGGCCAGAACCTCGGGACGAACGGGATACAGGGAAGCCGCACTCATCTTTCTTACCTCGGTGGAATAGTTGTTTTTGTATGACCCCGTTTTAGCGGGGCCGCGGCTATAGAACCATTCGACGATGGTAGTAACAAGCCCCTACAAACTGTCGTGATTAGCTGCGCAACCTGCCAGACCGGGCATTTGCGGCCATCCCCCAAACGCACCAGGTAAACGCAAATCCCTGTAGGAGCTGCCGAAGGCTGCGATCTTTTGATCTTGCTCCTTGAAAATCAAAAGATCGCAGCCTCCGGCAGCTCCTACGGGGATTGTTACAGGATCTGTCAAAGGTGTTTATCAAAACCACGGCTATATGGACGAAGCGCCCGCGCCTAAAATCTGCCCCGCCAACCAGGCAAATTCTGATTAACCAAGTTACAGCCCCCACGAAGGCAGTTAATCAAACAAGCAAGTACTCAAGCTCCACACGCAATCCCAAAAAGATTGCGTGCCCCCTCTCGCCTCAAGAAAGGTAAAACTTAAATGAAAGCTTTATTGGTACTGGCCCTCAGCAGTCTGTGCGCAACCGCCATGGCAGACGAGGTTCAGACTGATGTCGCGCAGCAACAACCCCCTATCGAGGAATACACTTACTCGATGCACCTGGACATCGCCAAAGTTATCTCCATGAGCGAAGCGCCCAATGTGTGTGAAGTTGTCCCGATGAAGATGGAATACGACGACTCAAAAGGTCAGCGGCATATTCTGCGTTACAGCGTGATGGGCAACGGCTGCTCCAGCGGCTGATTTAGACTGCACCGAATCGGATCAATTCAGCGCTTGCTGAGGGTCGATTCCAGCCCGGCTTCGGTCGGGCTCAGTTGTGTTTGCAGTCGTCGAAAAGCGTTCGGAAACACAAGATGTAGTGAAAAAAGCCATTTTTTGATTGTTTTTTGAGCAAAAGTGAATTCGAGCAAAAATTACGAAAAAAAATCTTCACCCGCCAAAGCCCTGTAAACCCTCGCTCCGACCGAAAAACCCGCCCTCTCGTCCGCTCCATGCGCGGATTCGCCCCACCACGTCCGTAAAAATTTCCCTATAATGCGGCCTTAAACGGGCCTGCAATATCCCCTTACAGGGATGAATAGCCAGTCTGAAGCCCCGCAACGGCATTCGATGCTGATTGCGCCCATCAGAGGCTCTCGGAACCCCGTAAAAATTTATGTTTATTTGCCTGCGTAGCACCGCAAAAAAACGATATCCAACGCGGTCAGTACGACCGTGTGAAAAACCAACAGACCAATTTTCACACGGGCAATCTGGCCCTCACGCAGGAGACGACACGTCATGCTGAGCTGGGACGAATTCGACAAAGAAGACACGGAAGTAGCAGTCAAGGGCACTAACGCTGGCCACGCCACCGAAGCCAATATGGACCGTCTCGACTGCGCCGGCGGTGCCGCCGCCCTGGAAGCCCGCGCCGTGACCGCCGCTGACTCCGCCGCCGTTGCCCGCGCCAAAGCTGCCCTGGATTCGCTTGACGTCGCCGAAGGCCTCGCCGAACTCGAAGGCGCCTCCGCCCGTGTCGCCGTTGACGAAAAGCGCATGATCAACTGCCGCGCCGACCTCAACCAACTCGTCCCATTCAAGTACGACTGGGCCTGGCAGAAGTACCTGGACGGCTGCGCAAACCACTGGATGCCGCAAGAAGTCAACATGACCGCCGACATCGCCCTCTGGAAAAACCCGGAAGGCCTGACCGACGACGAGCGCCGCATCGTGATGCGCAACCTCGGCTTCTTCTCCACCGCCGACTCCCTGGTTGCCAACAACCTGGTCCTGGCCGTGTACCGCCTGATCACCAACCCGGAATGCCGCCAGTACATCCTGCGCCAGGCGTTCGAAGAGGCGATCCACACCCACGCCTACCAGTACTGCATCGAATCGCTGGCCATGGATGAAGGCGAAATCTTCAACATGTACCACGAGATCCCATCGGTCGCGAAAAAAGCCACCTGGGGCCTGAAATACACCCGCTCGATCTCCGATCCGAAGTTCGAAACCGGCACCGTCGAAACCGACAAAGAGTTGCTGCGCAACCTGATCGCCTACTACTGCGTTCTGGAAGGCATCTTCTTCTACTGCGGCTTCACCCAGATCCTCTCCATGGGCCGCCGCAACAAAATGACCGGCGTCGCCGAGCAGTTCCAGTACATCCTGCGCGACGAATCCATGCACCTGAACTTCGGCATCGACGTGATCAACCAGATCAAAATCGAAAACCCACACCTGTGGGATGCCGAAATGAAGGAAGAAGCTTCGCAGATGATCCTGCAAGGCACTCAGCTGGAAATCGAATACGCTCGCGACACCATGCCTCGCGGCGTGTTGGGCATGAACGCGGCGATGATGGAGGACTACCTGAAGTTCATCGCTAACCGTCGCTTGTCGCAGATTGGGTTGAAGGAAGAGTACCCAGGGACGACTAACCCATTCCCTTGGATGAGCGAGATCATGGACTTGAAGAAAGAGAAGAATTTCTTTGAGACGCGGGTTATTGAGTATCAGACTGGTGGGGCGCTGAGCTGGGATTGATATCCGCTGAACCAAACACTCTTAAAAAGACCGCCGAAAGGCGGTTTTTTTATCACTCGAATACAGCCGACTAGCCTTAAATCCAATAGAAAGGCAGTTTTTAGTCACCATCCCCCCCAATTTTTTAGGGTAAGATCCCGCACAATAACGCAGGCGAACAGCCTACTATCGCTACTTTTTCAACAGAAGATTTTATACGTATGTCAAAAAGGGCAAAAGACATTGATACTATTTCGGCACATATCAACCATCGCCTAAAGGCAGGTCTTACTGAACTCATTGATCCATCCGAAATATATGCACTTTTCCCTAAAACCTCTGAGACGACTACAAAAGGAAAAATAAAAGATGCAATGGATCAAGATTTTCGTTTCGTAGGATTAGTTGCCAACATTTTTCCGCACACAGAAACAATCTTAAACGCCACTGAAAAAGAACTTGGTACACCTGTCGCAGGCGAAACGCTCGTCCAAGCAAACATGATCGCAAAAAATTTGGTCGACAAGCTGATTGAATCCTTCATAAAGAAATTTTGTGAAAGCTCACTTGGTGACGATTTCGACAAGGTGACAGACCAAGTTCTCACATCCTTTCAAAAACTCAATAGCCAACTACTAACCCCATACAAAGAATATCTAACACAACTTGACAATGCCACCGTATCTATCGCAGGCACACTCAATCAATCTTTACTTGTTCGAGCCCTTAGAAACTCAGGGTTTTCTGATACTCAGGAAAACAGAACCTTTAGTGAAACAGGAAAACAATCCGAAGGCGATATTAAAATTTATCACGTCGGAACTGGAAAAGATGGCAACAAGATCCTCAATATAGAAGCAAAAAGTTATGCAGCCCGCGAG
Source organism: Pseudomonas sp. SDO5591_S426 (assembly GCF_054070755.1). NCBI lineage: Bacteria > Pseudomonadati > Pseudomonadota > Gammaproteobacteria > Pseudomonadales > Pseudomonadaceae > Pseudomonas > Pseudomonas sp. SDO5591_S426. The sequence continues at coordinate 5,461 of NZ_JBSVXD010000098.1, forward strand.
CGCTTATTGAGAGGCCTTACAGATATACAAAACCCTAAAGTTGGCGTTGGCTTTTTCAATGACCCTACAGAGTTCAGTCGAAAACGTGTTGAGCTACTCGTTACTTCAGCGCAAGCTCAAGCGATTTACATGCCCCTGAGTACATATTCTGCACTTACCACTGAAGCCAGAAAAGTCGCTCACACAAGCACTGGACGTGTATGCCGGATTCTTGAGAGCGAGTTCACTCAGGACATGACTGCTTTCAAAATAAAAGGGGAGATTCCGTACATTGAGCCACGCGAGTAATCGATATTTGCCTCTAAAATCCCCTAAAGCCAAACAACAGAGTGATCCAGCTCGACCAAGGTAGCAAGGCCACCGATGGTTTATCGGGAGTTTACAGACTTCGGGGAAAGGGACACATTATTAATTTTGTCATTTGATTATTTCATGAGGCGCCGGTTTCAGATTTAGTTCATAAGCGCAGCATCAGACGCCAATTTGCGGCTTTAAGTATTGGCTGACGGATTACTCACAAATAAAAAATCTACAGAAACACTTCTAACAAAATAAGTATCTCACCCAACACGAGACCGCATCTTACTTCAAAAAATACAAATAATAACTTCCAAATAACTAAACTCAAACGCCAGAAACACAAAAATCACGTAAAAATACGTCTTAAGCCCCCACCAAACGAACACATTTTACAATACAAGACTATACGCATGTTACAGCTCGCAAAAAACCAGAACACCTCATACAAAAGTCTGTTTCACAGACTCTACAAACTCACCTAGCCCTATCAACCATTCTCTTTGCGCTCTTGCATATGTTGATTGAATCCTCTCTGGCACTACAAGTTGTAAGCCATGAGATTGCATTTCCATGGTTTGACTTTCACTAATAGCAGCTTCCATCGTAATCAAGTGCTTTTCGGTAATTCTGTGAGCCTCACTCAGAACCTGCCGCCAACGATCTTTACACGTTGTTTTTGCCCCGAGCATAAATAGCTTCTCTACAGGAAACTCAGTGTCACGGTACTCAGCAAAGCCCGGAAACATGAAATCAGGTCGAGAGTTGTTTTCAGTTGTTAAACCTTTACCTCGGCCCTGTTGAAAGCGCAAACCGTGTAGTCGGAAGATTTCATCCAAATGGCCTTCAAATGCATGACCCACCCTAGATTTCCGACGATTTTGCACGCTCAAAGAAAAACTAATGAATTCATCTACATCATCACCCTTATCGCCAAACCCCTTGCGAAGTTGCTGCTGAACTAAATGTCGCTCATAAATTCGAAAGAGCTTTTCTTCATGCTCCATCCAATCAAGGATGGTTTGATCGGGACAACCAAGCGGATCAACCATCTCCTCAATGGACTTTCGTGCATAAGAAGAGAATACGGATGTAGTAGGAAACGACTTTCCGCCAAACAAATGAACAAGCTGCTCAAGCCAAGCATCATCTCCCTTTTCAACTCGACTTATTTCAATTCCCAGATCTTCCAGCATCAGCCGCAATGGTAGAAGCAACTGCACAGCGTCCAGTGTCCCGGAGGTGAAGCTTTCGCCTACATGATCCAGACCAAATAGAAGCCGTAATTGGCTTTCAATCGAGCTACCTGCCGGTGTGAATATCATCAGCAAGGTACCATCACGCATCTTGGCGACGAGAAGAAAATCTCCTTCCTCAAGTAACTCGGTTACTGCATTCGTATTGTAATAGAGACGAAATTCAGCACTTCGATGGGGTTGCTTCCGTCGACAGTCGTACCAGGTGACCAGCCCCTCACTGATATCGGGGGCAACGGACTCATCTGTAAAATAAATTTGCTTGGCGGTGAATCGATACTCCTCACTCTTCCCGGGTGTACCTAGATACTGCTTGAACCCTGCGGCGGGAAGGCCACCAATTTCATGCTGGTGAGAACGGCCTGGATCTGCGTCCACTGCGCTCAAGTACTTGGCGGCGACACCTTCGAAGTAATCACTGATACGGTCGGTGAACATATTTTTTCATCTATCTGTAAATATTCATTACCATTTATCAGCCAATCCGCTATGAGGTCAATCAGGAAAAAGGATTTCTCTCGCTTCATTAACCTCACTGCGCATTCCCAAACGACAAGTACTCTCCACCCTTGGCCTAATAGAGAAGTCTCATGGGTTAGGTCTCTAGTCTGATTTTTTCCAATTTTCTCTAACCAAAATGCAGATCGTGTCTGGGGAGTTTTAAAATATCGACAGGTGTGTCCATGCCAAAAACAACCGTGCACAAACACCACAGCATTGTACTTTGGTAAAACCAGATCAGGTTTACCTGGGAGTTCCTTAACATGCAAACGGAAGCGAAATCCTCGCGCATGCAAAGCTCTGCGGATTGAAATCTCAGGCTTGGTATTTTTACCCTGAATGCCAGACATCATTCGAGAGCGGGTTGCGGCATCCACGACATCGACCAAGACTCACCTCAATACAATCGATAGCTCAATTCCTTTGTATACCTTAGGGGTACGTATACTCAAGGTTCGATTGAGCTATCTGATGCATTCAGAAATGGTGCCGACGCAATAAAGCACTAGCGCACTAGGTTTCGTGCTGACATGCATACCTCATTCAGGAAGGGCAAACTCCAACTGCGGCCTCTCTTCATCCAAAGTTTTTTCTTTCGCAGCCAAAATCCTGTCCTTCATCAATCTAGCCACGGCCTCAAAAACAGGGACGGCTACTGAGTTTCCAAACTGACGATACGCCTGGGTATCGGATACAGGGATCACGAAATTGCTTTCTCCCGGTTTGTCGAACCCCATCAAACGTGAGCACTCATGCGGAGTGAGTCGGCGCGGACGATTGAGCTGATTCAACTCACTGTTGAAATCTAGGCTATCCACAAACCCACGATCAACCAGAATTTCCGAACCATCCTTGTGATATCTCGCCGAGAGCGTGCGAGCGACATCGTTTGGACGCGTCAGGCCAAAGCCAAAGCCGTTGCCCTTCTCACGATGCTTTTCGGCATAGCGATAGAGATAGTCCCAAAGCTTCGGCGTAAGGATGTATTTATCATCCACTTGTTTATCCAGCAGATCACCAAAACTAGGTCGCTGCTTGGGTATCAATTTGCTGATGTCACGCAGCGTAAAACCTTGGTGAACATTCAGGTCCCGACGAAATCCTACCAGCACGATTCGCTCACGATGTTGCGGCACGAAGTGCCTGGCATCAATGACTTTAGGGTCTGAGCCCTTCGGCGCATTTACATCTGCAACCTCATAGCCCAACTCATCCAGCGCTTCGCAAATGATCCGGAACGTATTCCCTTTATCGTGGCTTTTCAGATTCTTCACGTTTTCAAGCAAGAATGCGGCTGGCCGTTTCGCGGCGATAATCCGTGCAACGTCGAAAAACAGAGTGCCTTGGGTCTCGCATTCGAAACCGTGTTTGCGCCCCAAGGAGTTTTTCTTGGATACGCCTGCCAAGGAAAATGGCTGACACGGAAAACCTGCCAAAAGGACATCGTGATCAGGAATTTCGCGTTTTATGTTCTCGTAGGCATCTGCATCGCTGACTTCGGGCTTGTCTGAAAGCGTGACCGAGCGGATATCCAAATTGAAGCGGTGACGAGATGGATCGCAGAAATGGTTCGCCTTATAGGTTTTAACGGCGTACTTGTTCCATTCGGATGTGAATAGACACTCTCCCCCTATGGCTTCAAAACCTTTTCTGATCCCACCGATACCGGCGAAAAGATCGATGAAGGTGAAGGACGGTTTGTGGTTCAAACGCTTGGGTAACAGAGCTTCCAGTCGGGTGAATTCAATGTGGGAAAGCTTCGGCGAGGCCTTGCCTTTGACCCAACGATTAATGGTTTCACGGCACCATTGGGTTGGGCTGACATCGTTAAGAATCTCGGCGAGCTGCCCTTGATCGTAGATCTCCAGCAGCTTGTGCAACAGCGCAAGATCAGTCACAGGATGAGTGTCTGGTTCATGGGAACCCAAACTCGTTTCGCTCAAGGATTCAAAAGATAGTGTTTCAACAAGATTCATGAGCCCGAATTCCTCTGGGTCAAAGCTGTGACGAATGGTCACCATTCTAGCCCAGTAAGCCTCAAAGTAAATGAAGTTTCTTGGGAACCGTGACATCAGGCTTACCAACACGGATTCGGGCCAGAGACGAAATTAACGGCGACCAAGCACTGGATATAAACACAGCATAATTTACTCTCTACCGTTGTCCAGATTTCGTTTTGTTTCTTGGAGGACAGGAAAAGTAGCTGGTTGACGGTTGACCCTGATCCACCTACCCTCGACTTTGAGCCTAAGAGACTCTACAAACCAGAGCGGCCCTCCGCACCCGACAGTCATGCGGCTTTTTTTCGTCTGCGGTTTCTCTACGTCTGCGAAAAATTCCCGTTATGTCGGGAGTGGGCGAATACAAGACCCGAAAGGGGAATATGTCCGGCCCGTCTCTGGTGGGTTTCTTAGCTCCCGACACCCTTAACGAATGCCCTAAGAAAGCAGCCAGAGGTAAAGGAAATGCCTGACTATCAAACCTTCACGATGAAGGTGAATCGCCCTGCCCAAAGATCCAACCACGCGCTTCCGCTTCAGGAGGCACGCCATGCCTGAATCACTCAAACCCGCCATTTTCACCCGTCACAATGTCCATTTACATGCCCTTCTTATAGAGAACCAGGCTTGGTTCTGCGCGCATGATCTAGGACGACTGATGGGTAAACACCTTGATGAACGCATGACGCGCAAGCTGGATGCAGATCAGAGGCAGATGATGCTCGTCGAGGTCTACGGCACCGCCAAAGAACGTTTGATGGTGAGCGAGTCAGGTGCGTATGCGTTGTTGATTTATCACTACTGCCCTGAGAATCGATTGCTGCGGGAGTGGCTGACTCATCAGGTGGTGCCTGCGCTGCGAGATGCGCTGCCATCACGCATGGTGGAGCGTCCGACGTTGAGTGTGCTCGATTGGCCGAAGATGTCGCTCTGTATGCTGCATTGGCAAGATGAACCTTGGATTCGGCTGCGGGATATGCCGTGCGTGCTGGCCGATGATCATTTCAATCGACATGAATCCTGGTGGCGGAAGGCATCACGAGTAATGCGTGGATACTGATTGCTTGGCTTTACAAAAATCCGCTGCCTGAAAAACTGGCAGCGGATTTTTTCTTTCTGAGTACAAACCGTCTACTCGCAAGCGTCGGTTTGGCGGATGTTGGGTAATTGCACAGACTTACCCACCCATTTGCATACGGTCTGACCAGTCATTTGCATCGGGTTTGAGCACGTTTCGCGGACATGATCGGCAGAGAACGCCCCATATCTGCCGCTTAGATCCGTTGTTGGAGGGTGTCTATGAAACAAGGGGTGATTCAGTACCCACTGCGGCTCGTATCGCTCGCGGCGCCATGATCCCGTCCTCGCCGTCTTTTGCCATCAGGCATTCTGGATGCGAATGGTGGCACCTTGCCTTTGCAGAATATCTTTACTACTCTCAGAACATATCCACAATATTTCAGAAATATCTCTTAGATATTTGTGTTCTTTCTTGGAATTTCTGAGGAACGTATGGAAAAAAAACGCGAAAAATTTGTGCGGCTTGCCGAGCAGCGCGTAAACCGTGCGCTCAACGATATCCGATTGATTGGAAACCTTTCCAATCGTAGCGCTTACAGTTTCACCGATGACGACGTGAAGAAAATATTCAGGGCGCTACAGAAGGAGCTGGACCAGGCAAAGTCCCGCTTCAGCGATGCAGAGAACGCATCAGGTGGTGACTTCAAGCTGTAAGTCGCCTCGCACCTCACAATCCTTCGGGGTATCCCAAAAATGACCGCTCCAGAACTTGAATTCCTTAAGAACGAAGCCGGGGAGGAAGAGGGTCTTTCCGATGCTGGCATCGAAACCTTCCGCGATGATCCATACGCAAGCTGCGCGAGGGAAGCAGGCCAAAACTCCCGAGATGCAGGCCTTAACAATGGCTTGCCAGTCCGCATGACGTTCGACCTGATCCTTGGAGAACGCGAAGAACTCCCCTTCTATGAATCGCTTGCGGGAGCGTTGGATTGTTGCCGCAGCCAGGCTCACGCGGAGAAGGAGAAGGAATTCTTCAAAAACGCATGTGCAGTGATTTCCAAAGCGACATTGCCGATTCTCAGAATCTCGGACTTCAATACCAAGGGGCTGGTAGGTCCTCCGGAGAAGAGCGGAACTGTGTTTCATTCTTTGCTGAAGTCATCTGGCGTCAGCAAGAAGGATAGCGAAACCTCGGGTGGATCTTACGGAATCGGGAAGAACGCAAATTTTGCAGTTTCTGACCTGCAGACAGTGATGTATTCGACAGTCTATGTCGGGGAGTCGGGTGAACAGGGTTTCGCCGCTCAAGGTAAAGTGAAGCTGGTATCTCATGAGGATGAGAACGGAGTACATCGTCGGTCGACGGGATACTGGGGCTTCCCGGATGGCTTCCGTGCAATTACTACCGAGTCAGTGGTTCCCGAATGGATGAGGCGTTCGGAAATCGGAACCTCAATATTCTGTGTCGGATTTCGTCAGTCGGAAGGCTGGGCGGAGCGAATGACATACTCGCTTGTGTCCAATTTTTTTGTAGCCATTCAGAATGAAGATATGGAATTCGAGGTGGATTCGGGAAGAATCAAAATCAACAGTAATACGCTTGAGGGGTTAATGTCCCGTCAGGACATTGAGGAAACCGCTGAGAAGTCGGGCCATTCCTCTGAACTCGAGTTTGCGTGCCAGTTGCACCGATGCTTGGTTTCCGAGGCAGCGACAGAAGAGATAATTGATATCCCCGGTCTGGGAAAGATAAAAGTCCGCATTCTGGCCGAGGTCGGCACGCCGCGACGAGTTGGATTCGTGCGAAACGGCATGCTTATCACCGACAACCTGAAAAACTTTGGCCATTCTTTTACGAGGTTCAATGGCGCAGACTTCATCGCGTTGGTACAACCCTGTGATGATGCAGCCGGCAAAGTCCTGAAAAAGCTGGAGAACCCTGCGCACAATGCTTTTTCTGCCGAGCGTATATCCGACCCGACAGGGCGCCGCGTCGCTGAAAAAGCAATGCGAAGCTTGGGTAATAAGTTGCGCGAGATGATTAAGGCGTTTACGAGTGCACCGGCGGAGGACTCACTGGCGCTGGACGAGTTAGGGAAATATTTCGCCTACAGGGGTAAATCTGATTCGGCGCCTGATCCAACGGGCGAGAGTGATCCTGAAACGTACACATATTCTGCAGCGCGTGTACCGGTAAGAAAGTCAGGGGGCTCCGGTAGAAATGGCAATGAGGGTGGACAGACCGGAGGGCACAAGGGCCGGAATAGCGACAAACCCGGTGGCGGGAGTAGTAATCGGCCGGGAGCCAGAGGGGCCGGAGATGCGGGAACCTCGGATAAACGAACCTCTGTCGATTTGTCAGATATAAGGAACCGCATAATCCTGGATAGCCAGGGTACAGCCAAAGCGAGAACTTTGTACTTTAGTTCTCCTGTCACGGGACTCATCGAACTTGCCTTGCAAGCAACCGGTGTAAATACCCCGGAGAGCTTGTACCCCGTAAAGGCAGGTGGGGCATCCATCAAGAACGATAAGATCTTGCTCGATGTAAAAGAGGGGGAGCGAAACACGCTTTTAGTGGAGTTTGATGAGCCCTATGATGGCCCAATTGAGGTGAACGCTAACAAGGTAGGTAGCGAGGAGGTGGCGGAATGAGGATCTCTGAGAATACTAGATTTCCGCACCCGGTGCTTGGGCTTGATACCGGCGACTTTGTCATTGGAGAGTTTAGTGTAGAAATAGAAGTCAAAGAGAATCGTTCCACTGGGGCCGTGACCTTGGAGCATGCAATAACTCTTACTGAGCCGGGAATTATTGCTCTGATTGAAAGTAATCAGGCGTCGGTTGGGTGCATTATCAAGTGCGTCGACACTTTCTTCAGTGATCTCCGGCAAATGGCCTGGTCAACCGGGAGAACAGATTTCTCCGCGGGGCTACTATTGAACCGAGTTTCGCTTCGTCCGATTGTTTGGTTGAAGACGGATCTGAGTGAATGGGATCCGGGAACTATTCATCATGAGTTCGAACCCCCTGTATCTCTCTATAATGGTGACATTATTGCTGTTGGCGAGGAGCTGATAATCAGTGTTGGACAGGCGAAGCTTGCGCCTATTGAGAGCATCTTCGATCTTGTCAAGTCGGAAAATATTCCTGAGGGAATGTTCGAGGTTGATACTACGGGCCACCGAATTGCTCTGTTGGTCAATGAAGAAATGTTCCAGACATTAGCGCAGCTTAGGCTGAAGACGGACGGTCCGGAAATTCTGATGAGCTCAATCTATATGCCAGCGATAATGGAGGTTCTCGACGCTCTCCGAAATGACGATCAGAGTTACGAGTGTTTGCGTTGGTACCAACCATTTCTTGCGAAGTGTGATTTAAAGGGCGTTCGCCTTGAGCCTAATATGTCAATCCTTAAGGCCGCACAGACTATTTTAGAACGTCCGGTGGCTCGCCTTAATAAGCTGGTGGGAGAGTAGTGAAATGACTAGTACACCTCTTAAATATTTGTCACAAGTGGTGGTTAATGAGTTAAGTGAGAATATTTCGATAAATCGAGATAGGTACGCCAGTGGGGATTTTTTCGATCTTAGTCGAGAGAACGGATGGGAAGTCGAAAGCGATAAAGTCCAAATTAACTTGGATATGCTGGCGGACCTAGATGGCACAGATGGGACCGCTGAGGCAGATATCAGAAGCTCCTTGATTGTTTACAGATCTATGCCAGATATGACGCCTGCACTAGCAAGGGAAGAGCGGGTGTGGGTAAGGCTTACCCACGTTGAGTGCTTGCAATATAGCCGTGTACGCTGGGTAAAAACGGCGAAAGGTGAAAATTTGGACAAGGTTGTCCTAGACCATTTTTTTGCTAAAGGGCGTACCGGTATTCGTGATGATAATGCTATTTCCAGGTTATGGTGGAATATGCACGTTGCGACGATTGCAGATCCAGATGACCCGGAGGGTGCACTTCGTCTGATACTCAAAACTGCCGATATTCGTCAGGCCATCGTTGAACGCCCAAATACTGCGTCGCGGCAGCCACTTGCCCGTGCAATAGTTCGTGCGATGCGGTTTAATCCATGGATCACTTCATCTGAAGCTGCATTTCGCGAATTTATGAAGGAAATGAATAGGGATGCTGGTGGTGTTTTGTTTGAGGCTATCCCTGACTCAGATGCAGATAGTGCTCTTAGTGCGTACGCCGCAAAGGCTAGGCAGCATTTGGAAGGTTAGGGATTCTCAGCTTCGAACTATAAATCTTATTTTTAAGAAAGAGGGCGTAAAATAGATCTGCTCCTCTTTCTTATGCGCATTTTTTATTAAATCAAGCCTTGTGTGGCTAGATTTCTCTATGCCTTTCTTTGGAATTCTGAATAGTCCCTAGTTTCGTAAACACCAAATCTAAAAAAAATCAGACCATCGTGTACGTCCGCTTCTGGCCGCTCCCTGCCGATCATGGTAACAAAGCGTACTGGTCAAATCCGATGCAATCGGTGGTCAGAACGAATGCAAATGGGTGTTCAAGTGGAGTGCAATTTCGCAGATGTTCCGCTTATTCCGCTTTTTGAGGTAGCGTCACAGCCCAGCGGAAACAAGCATCCTCTCCACACTCCCTAGAAACAAAGACAATTCCTAACATCATCCCAGAACCATCCTACTGCCACACACCGTCCCGTTCGCTAACGTCGCGCAGCCCGTTTACAGGGTTGCCGATGGACGAACGCACAAGGACAGTCAGTGGCTGGCAACAAAGACATTCCCAAGGTTAGAAACCCACCTTCCGGTGACGGCCATCACGTCACCTACCGCTTCATGACGCCCAGCGAACTGGCTGAGCGCGAAGCTCGGCAAAACGCCTACGAGGCCATGCTCGCCAGGCAAGAAGAATACATGCGCAAGCGCCAGGTTGCCGAGGTCGAACAGAAACCGGTTCAAGTCGGATGCGTCTTCGCCAAATCCTGCAAGTTGCCGGATGCCGTCATCAACTACTCCAATCCCTCGGGAATGGTGCCGACCGATAGCCTGAAGGACTACGGCGATATCGCCTGGCTCGGGGCTCGCGAGGCAGACGATGGCGGTTTGCTGAATCTGAAAACGATCAGTGGGAGCACCGTTGCTCTTGGCATCGGCCATCTGGCGTTACGCGTTCCCTCACTTATAGTCCCGGCACTAGGTGCCGCCGGGCCTGCTGTCTCTGCTGCTCTTGGCGGTCTGGTCGCGATTTTCTGGACGCCCAGCCTCGGCGACAGCGCCCTCTACACCGAAGACCAACTCCGCGCCCTCAAACAGGCCCGCACCCGCGTTCGCCTCAGCGTTGAACAACAAACCGACGGCAGCCTCAAGGGTTACGGCTTCTACACCGGCAAGAATCGCGATTGGGAAATGGTCGATGTCGTGCAGATCGCTTTGCGAGACAGCCAATACGTCGCCGATCTCGGCGACGGCATCGAACTGATCTGGACCCCAGCCGAAGACGGCTCCGACATTCTCGGCATCCCCAAACTAGAAGCCGCCCCGCAGGCGCCGCACATTTGGGTTTACCCGCCGACGAAGCAGGCTGACAGCATCATTGTGAATCCGGTTTATCCGCCTGAGTACAAGGATTTCATTCTTGTGTTTCCGGTGGGGTCGGGGGTGAGGCCGGTTTATATTGTGGTGAGTGTTTCTCATAAATACCACTCAAAACCGAGCGTACTACCCGCATTCCCAAGTGCAAAATGGGCACCACCCAAAACACGTATGAAGGGTGGCGGTTTACGCCCTCGCTGGAAGGATGGCTCCGGTACGATATATGAATGGGACTTCCAGCATGGAGCATTGGAGAAATACAACAAGCGAGGTAAACACTTGGGTGAGTTTGACCATAACTCAGGGGCTCAGACCAAACCAGCAGATCCGACACGGAGAATAGAACCTTGAAGCACACAGTAATGGGCGTACGCGATGGGGATGATTTCGCGTCATATGAAAAAATACTCCCAATTCTCAGTGGTGAGCTAGCTGCATTAATGGACTGGAAAACTGAAGAGGATTACGTGTACGACTACAAGCTGACAAAAAAACAAATCAACGAAATCGAGAGAATTTGCGCAATATCTCTCCCTCACAACCTGACTCTGTTTTTGACCTGTAGTGATAATTGAAACTCAACTTTAAATTACAAGGCGAATTCTCCAAGCCGCGCCCTCGATCATGCCCGCACCCGCGTTCGCCTCAGCGTTGACCAACAAACCGACGGCACCTTCAAGGGTTACGGTTACTACACCGGCAAGAACCGTGATTGGGAAATGGTTGATGTCGTGCAGATCGGTTTGCGCGACAGCCAATACGTCGCAGACCTGGGAGAAGGCATCGAACTGATTTGGACCCCGGCTGAAGACGGTTCCGACATTCTCGGCATCCCCAAACTGGAAGCCGCTCCGCAGGCGCCGCACATCTGGGTTTATCCGCCGACGAAACAGGCTGACAGCATCATCGTGAATCCGGTTTATCCGCCTGAGTACAAGGATTTCATTCTTGTGTTTCCGGTGGGGTCGGGGGTAAGGCCGGTTTATGTTGTGGTGAGTGTTTCTGACCACAAATACTATCCGGCACCGCGTGGGCTTATTGCCTTTCCTGATGCAACGAGAGCGAATCGTAAAACCCCTGTAAAAGACGGCGGTGGTCTTCGAAAACGATGAAAAACGTCAAAAGGGATAATTTTTGAATGGGACTCGCAGCACGGCACTGTGGAGATGTACGACAAACGTGGCCGTCATCTCGGAGAATATGATCCGGTGACCGGCAAGCAAACCAAACCTGCGGACAACACTAGGAATGTGGAACCATGATTTATGTAATCGAAGCCTTTTACAGAGATAACGAGCTCCTTGCATTCGAAGAAGAGCTCCCGACTGGAAATGATCAGGAAATAAAACGGATCATGGGATGGACCGCTGAACAACAGGGATGGGAGGGATATAACCTCACGAATGAGCAGCTTGGAGCTCTGGAGAGCTTGTTGGGGAAAAAGATTTATGACCCGGCATACTTATTTCAACTTAGCTGCAACGCTTGAATGCAGCCGCCCCAACTCGCTGTTCAACTATAAAAAACCTGTGGCGAGGGAGCTTGTCGGAACACCGCACCGTCCCGTTCGGCTGCGCAGCAGTCGCCAATTCGCGCAACGCGGTGTGCCTGATGTACCGCGCTTGCTGGTTTGGGGCTGCTACGCAGCCCAACGGAGCAAGCTCCCTCGCCACAGTGTCGGTACTCGACATGGATACTGTGTCGTTGATGGGAATCGCGAGCAGGCTCGCTCCTACAGGTTTGGTGGGTTACCGGAAATTTGCGGTGTGTTGAAGACAGTGAGTGCAACTCGACTCGCCTCCCGCTATTAATACCCTTCCCCTCACGGACCCGAGCCTGCCATGAAATTTGACCTCGCCTACTGCCTAAGCCTCGACGACAAGTTGTCGATCTATGACGTTCGCGATTTGAATTTCGACGAGACCATGGCGTTCGATTCCGCGAAAGAGCATTTCCAGTGCCCCAACGATGCCTGTCGTTTGGCGTTCGACGCAGTGAATGAGTTGGGCACGTTCAACGCCAAGAATGTGAATTACGTACGCACGCCGCACTTCAAGAATCTGCCGAGTACGCGGCATGTCGAGGGCTGTCCTTATGTCAGCCTGAAGTCGCCGGCATCGGGTGTGGAGGCGGAAGGTGCGGAAACGGATGACAGCCGTGAGGAGCATTTCCCGTCGGAGTTGTTGCTGACTCGGCGTGAGTATGTGCGTAAGCCCTCCAGCCCGGCGGTGGGTGCAGACACTCAGCGGGATGAGCCATTAACGCCGTCGGTGACCAGCCGCGTAGAGCAGCCAAGCCGCGATTCGGCACCGGACAAAACCAGCATCTTCGCCCACCCAGTGGAATGCTTCGTGTCGAACTTCGACGACAAGGACCTGCTCAAGCGCATGCCGTTGAAGATTGCCGAGCACACCGCGCCTTATGCTTCCTTCTTCAAAAAGATCGAGTACCTGCAGGACAACAAGGGGCTGATTTACTGGGGCAAGATCAAAGAGATCAAGGATTACACGCAGAGCTTTCGCATCGATTTCGAGAAGAAGGTCTGGTTCGAGAAGAAGCCATATTCGGTCAATGTTTACCTGAGCAAGAAGCTGATCGACACCTACCGCAAGCGCAAGGCGTTCCTGGAGGAGATCAAGCACGCCATCGACAGTGGACGTGAGTTGTATTGCTTTTTTTATGGGGTGACGCCGGAGTTGAAGCAGGTGCCGAGCAAGAAAAAACCCGAGCAGACGTTCGGGGTGTTCAGCGCCAACATCGAGAATCTGGATCACTTTATCGTGCGGGAGGCGCCGGGCTTGGTGGATAAATAAGCTCGATGCCGTTCGTCTGGCCAAAAACACAAATCAAAAATTGCATTTGATCCCGGCTCAAAACAACTGTACAAAAACACAGTACATTTTGAATCAACACTCTCGAGCCGGAGAACACCATGGCCTCTCAAGCGATGAAAATCACCCTGGAACGTATCGCCCTTTTCCAATTCACCCCGGCCCACTGCGCCCAGGCCCGAGCGATGCTGGGTTGGAGCGTGGAAGAGTTGTCGCGGGAGGCTTCGGTTTCTGTTGACGCGATTGAGCGGTTCGAAGCGCAGCAGGATGTGCTGGATGTCACTCGGTTGGCGCTGGCGTATCGGTTTGAATCGGAAGGGTTGGTGTTTTTCCCGGGGTTTGCACCGGGTAGAGGGATGAACTTGAGAGGGTCTACGCCCAACCCGGTTGGGCGGGCGGATTTTGCGATGGTGGAGTGAGCGCTTTGCTCGGGCCGCTTAACAGTAAGCGGCCCGGTTAAAGTGCGTCACGCGCTCTGCACAGTCACCCGCTCACTCTCCCCTTCCACCGCCAACCACCACGCCTCCCCACGTTGCGGATGCATCAGGTTGAACGCTTCGCCCATTTGCGGCGTGGTAATCGAAACGCTGCGTTCCCAGGCCAACGCGAGGATGCGGTCGAAGGGTTCGTACCAGGCGTGGGTTGACAGGTCGAAGGTGCCGTTGTGGATGGGTAGCAGCCAGCGGCCCTTGAGGTCGATGTGGGCTTGCAGGGTTTCTTCGGGTTGCATGTGCACGTGCGGCCAGTCGACGTTGTAGGCGCCGGTTTCCATCAGGGTCAGGTCGAATGGGCCGTATTGTTCGCCGATGCGTTTGAAGCCGTCGAAGTAGCCGCTGTCGCCGCTGAAGAAGATTCGGGTGGCGTCGTCGATCATCACCCATGAGGCCCAAAGGGTGCTGTTGCCGTCGAACAGGCCGCGGCCGGAGAAGTGCTGCGACGGGGTGGCGATGAACTGGATGCCATCGACTTCAGTGCCTTGCCACCAGTCCAGTTGGCGGACTTTGCTGGCGTCGATGCCCCACTTGATCAGGGTGTCGCCGACACCCAGCGGAGTCAGGAAAACATTGGTCTTGTCAGCCAGTTTGAGCACGGCCTCGTAATCGAGGTGGTCGTAATGGTTGTGGGAAAGGATGACCGCTTCAATCGGTGGCAACTCGTCGATGCTGATCGGCGGTTGGTGGAATCGTTTCGGGCCGGCCCATTGCACGGGTGAGGCGCGTTCGGCAAAGACCGGGTCGGTGATCCAGAATTTGTCCCGCAGTTTGAGCAACAGCGTGGAATGGCCGAGGCGATAAACGCTGTGGTTGGGCGCAGCCATCAGCGCCGCTTGGGTCAGCGACTGTACCGGGACGGGTGCTGTCGGGCGGGTGTCGCGCGGTTTGTGGAACATCGCGTTCCACAAGATGCGCAGGGTTTTGCCAACGCTTAAACGCTGTATCGGCGTGTGGTTCTGGAACTGCCCTTGTGCCTGCAGCGAGGCTTCAGGCGTGGACGCGTTATTCGCCGGGGAAACTGAATTGGCCATATCTGAATGACTCCAGAAAAACCGCACGTTTACGATTTTCCGCTTGGGACGATAAATGGCCAAGGCACGCACGCATCAGCCGAACACTCTATTTTTGACTGGGCAGGATTAACAAAACATTACACTGCACAGTGTAGTTTCAAGGTTGCATCAAAGCCGATCACAAGTAAACTGCTGAGTGTAATTTCCTTTTTTTCCTGCCGAAGCGTATTTATGACAGCTCCACAGCGCCTCACCGACCGTAAACGCGAAGCCATCATTCAGGCGGCGATTGCCGAGTTCCGTGCCAACGGTTTCGAGATCACCAGCATGGACAAGATCGCCGCCACCGCTGGTGTGTCGAAGCGCACGGTGTACAACCATTTTCCCAGCAAGGAAGAATTGTTCGCCGAGATCCTCAACCAGTTATGGGACCGGGTGACGGCAGAACAGGAGACGCCCTACAGCCCTGACCTGCCGCTGCGTGAGCAGATGAAGCGAATTCTGTCAGCCAAGCTGGACATGATGGGCGATGACAATTTTCTCGACCTGGCCCGAGTGGCCATCGCCGCCGCCATCCATTCTCCCGAACGTGCGCAGAGCATGGTTGCCCGTATGGGCGAGCGTGAAGAAGGCCTGACCGTGTGGATTCGCGCCGCCCAGGCCGATGGTCGTTTGAAAGCGGTTGCTCCTGAATTTGCCGCGCAACAGATTCAGGGTTTGCTTAAATCCTTCGCCTTTTGGCCGCAAATTTCCATGGGCCAGCCAGGCTTGACGGCCGAAATGCAGAACACTGTGGTGGAGTCGGCGCTGGACATGTTTTTGGCCAATTATCAGTTGCAATAAATGACAAGGTCGACGGCGGCGACCAACGACTGATAGCTCTGATTTGAACGACGCAATGTGTTTCAGAATGAAACTTGCGCTGAGGCTATAGTGATCCTCAGTCCAGCGCCTTGCAGAGAGCATCATGACTACCACGAGCAACGAAACCGCCGCCCCTGTCGATCACTTGCGCTTCCATCGCCATCACGCCCATCTGGCACCGACCTTTGGCAACGACAAGTTTGCCCTGCGCGCCGAAGCGTTTGCGCGATTCTTCGGTACGCCTACCTTTCTCGGTGCCCAAACGCTGATCGTGGTGGCCTGGGTATGCCTCAACCTGTCCGGTTTCGCCCACTTCGATGCGTACCCGTTCATCCTGCTCAACCTGGCCTTCAGCCTGCAATCGGCGTATGCCGCGCCGTTGATTTTGTTGGCCCAGACTCGACAAGCCGCTCGGGACAAAGCCCAGTCCGATGCCGATGCGCAGCATCGCGAAGCGTTGGCCGTAGCCAACAGTGAACGTCAGGCGCAAGCGGCGCAAAACTCCGCGCAACTGCTGGCGTTGCTCGAGCAAAACACCCACCTCACGGAAATGACCAAGGCCCTCACCGAACGCATCGAAAACCTGACCACGGAAATGCATCAGCACTTCGTGCGCAAGGATGAACCAAGGGCCTGAACGGTTTCACGGTAGTTTCAGCGATTACAAGAATTCAACAAGTGTAGAGATCACTCATGGAAAATCGCGTCATTCGCATCGCCCTGATCGGTGATTACGACCCGCAGGTCACCGCCCACCAATCGATCCCCGTTGCCCTGCGCCTGGCTGCCGAACATTGCGACCTCGATGTAAAGGGGCAATGGCTTGCCACCGATAGCATCGAAACTGAAACGTCTCTGGATGAGTTCGACGGTTTCTGGTGTGTGCCCGCCAGCCCTTATCGCAGCATGGACGGCGCGCTGCGGGCGATTCGCTTTGCCCGCGAGCAACAGCGACCTTTCCTCGGCACCTGCGGCGGTTTTCAACACGCGGTGCTGGAATATGCGCGCAACGTGCTCGACTGGTCGGATGCCGAACATGGCGAGACCTCCCCCGATGCAACCCGGGCATTGCTCACGCCGCTGTCGTGTTCACTGGTGGAGGCGATCGACAGCATTCATTTGCTTGAAGGTTCGTTGATCGCCCAGGCGTATGAAACGTCTGAGATTCGTGAAGGCTATCGCTGTCGCTACGGTGTGAATCCCGAATTTGAACAAGCGTTGCTGAAGCACGCACTTCACGCCGTCGGTCATGATGCTGAGCAAGGCTTGCGTGCGGTTGAACTCAGCGGTCATCCGTTCTTCGTGGCCACGTTGTTCCAACCGGAACGCGCGGCGCTCAAGGGCACCCTGCCGCCGCTGGTGCGGGCGCTGGTCGAGGCGTGCGTGGAGCAGCGGAATTATGGGTTTAGTCGGTAAATGATGTGGTGTTCTTCAGGCCGTCATCGCGAGCAGGCTCGCTCCTACAGTG
>NZ_JBSVXD010000099.1:0-22698 GCF_054070755.1 Pseudomonas sp. SDO5591_S426
GACTTGCGTCCGAGCCTCACCTTCAATAAATCGCTTCATGATCGCCCCCGCTACGATCTCGACGATCAGAAGGTTAGACAAACACTGGCGTTTTCACACAGCCTGGGTCGGTTGCTGCCCTTCGCGGCATGTAGCAATCGGCCACAGCATCCGCCTGGCTAGCGACGACTGCGTCCTCGGACGCAGCCTCGCAGGCTCGACAGCTGCTATGTGGTATGGCGAGAGTTCGGGGGCTATGGGGCGGAAAACTTCAGCACAACGCTCTGGGTATAAGTTTTGCCTGGGTCCAGTCGCGTTGAAGGGAAGTTCGGCTGGTTCGGCGAATCCGGGTAATGCTGAGTCTCCAGCGTGAACGCGCCCCAATGCGGATAAATCTTGCCGGCCTTGCCCTTGACCGTGCCGTCGAGGAAGTTGCCGGTGTAGAACTGCACGCCCGGTTCGCTGGTGTAGAGCTGCAAGCGGCGGCCCGATTGCGGGTCGCTGACATCAGCGGCGAGCTTGCTCACATCGCCCTTGGCGTCCAGCACCCAGTTGAAGTCAAAACCGCCCTGTTTCGGTTCAGCGAATTTCAGCTGCGGGTGATCAGCCTTGATATTTTTGCCGATGGCGGTGGGCTGGGTGAAGTCCATCGGTGTGTTGGCGACCGGTGCCAGTTCACCGGTGGGGATCAACGTGGCATTAACCGGCGTGTACTGCGACGCGTACAGGGTGGCGACCTGTTTCAGCACATCACCATTACCGGCGCCGGCGAGGTTGAAATAGCTGTGGTTGGTCAGGTTCAGCACCGTCGGTTTATCGGTCGATGCCTTGTAGTCGATCCGCAGTTCGTTGTTCTCGGTCAGGCTGTACGTGACCTCGGTTTTCAGGTTGCCTGGAAAGCCCATTTCACCGTCCACTGACAGGTAAGTCAGGGTCACGCCGACCGAATCCTTGCTTTTGGTCGGTTGCGCTTTCCACACGTGTTTGTCGAAACCCAGCGGCCCGCCGTGCAGCGAGTTCGGGCCGTCGTTTTTCGGCACTTGATAGTGTCTTCCGTCCAGTTCGAACGTACCGTTGGCCAGGCGATTGCCGTAGCGGCCGATGGTCGCGCCAAAGTACGCGGTACCACTTTGATAACCCTGAACGTCATCGAAGCCGAGCACGATATCTTCGGCCTTGCCGTCCTTTCCCGGCACCTTCAATGACTGCAGAACCCCGCCATAGGTAATGACTGTGGCTTGCATGCCATGGCTGTTGCGCAATATGTATTGTTCGACGGGCGCGCCGTTATTGGTCTTGCCGAACGCTTTGTGTTCGGCAGACAGGCCGGCAGCCTGGGCGGAGAGAGTGGCGATTATCAGGGACAGTCCGAGGCCGGATAGCAAGTGTCGGGATTGAAGCATGGTTGACCTTCCTTTGTTGTTTTTAATAATTAGTCATACTAAATACTCAACAAGAGAAGATTTATAGCTGCTTGCCGGAAAATATCCAACAAAAAGCATGACTTTTTTGCCTCGTCTGTAGCGCTGCCTTGCCTCGCCGCATCGGAAAAAAACTCGCTGCGTAGGTGGGCCTGTCGCATCCAGGCCTCCAGAATCGTTCGGGTTTGTTCAGTGATTTCAAATTGCACTGGGTGCTGGGTTTTCTGCTGCTGCGAATCCCCGTTTGAGCTGTTGTTGTGGCCTGCCATTTAATGAGGGCGTGCAGAAGCGTGCCCGTTGCTCCGTTCCTTCGGGGGTCGACACATGTACGTGGGTTTCGTGCGCATGACCGGACTGTGGTCTGGCACGGTCGGCAGTCCAGGCTGAAGTGGACATGTGTTGATAGATCCATGAATACCGGGATCTTGGTGGGCGAAACATGTCGCCTTGTGCCAGGTGGGGCCAATCTAGCTTGCGCTACTGCTGCCACTGATAATCGCGCCTAAATTTGCCAAAGAGCTGCTGCTGACCATACTGCTAAGTCGAGCATCAACAGGTGCTTGTGATCCTGAAGAGTGTTCAGGTCAATTCATCGCTGTTCATTCCATTAAGTTGGAGTTCACCGTTATGAAACTACCCCGTATCGTAAGCGCCACTCTCGCCTTTAGCATGCTGCTGGGCGGCACCACCATGGCTGGTCAAGCCCTGGCTGCCGACACTGCCAGCCCCCCCAAATCTGCCAGCTCCTCCCCCAACCAGTTTCTCATTGAAAAGATCAGCCCCGAATACTGGCGAGTGCAGATCAACAACCCGCCTTTCAACATATATGGCCCGGATTCTACCTTCCAGTTCGAGAAGGTGATTAGCGCGATCGAAAGCGACAGCAAACTCAAGGTGGTGGTCTTTGAAAGCAAGGTGCCTGGTTTTTTCCTAACCCACTACGACTTCGCGGAGCCCCTGGAGCGGACCCTGGAAATGCCCAACGGGAAGACCGGCCTGCCGCCCCTTCCGGACATGTTGGTACGCCTGAGCAAGTCCCCAGTGGTTTCCATCGCGATGATCAACGGCCGCGCCTCCGGCGTGGGCAGCGAACTGGCGCTGGCCAGCGATATGCGTTTTGCCAGCGACAAGGCAGTGCTTTCCCAATTTGAAATTGGCGCCGGCTTTGTCCCAGGCGGAGGCCCGATGGCGCGCCTGCCACGCCTTATCGGCCGCGGCCGTGCATTAGAAGTCTTGCTGAGCGGTAACGATATCGACGGCAAGCTGGCCGAGCGTTATGGTTACGTTAACCGCAGCTTCCCCGAAGGCGAACTGAACAGCTTCGTCGATGCTCTGGCCCGCCGCATCGCCACCTTCGACAAGCAGTCTCTGGGCGAGATCAAGGAGCTGGTGAATGTAGCTTCCCTCCCTTCAAACGAAGACATCGGGAAGGAATGGCCCGCTTTTCTCAACTCTGTTCGACGCCCTGCCGCCCAACACCATATCGGCCGCCTTATGGAACTAGGCCTGCAACAAAAAGCTGATGTGGAAATTAACCTGCCCAAGTATACCGGCCAGGTCAGTGCCGAGAAAAACTGAGGCGCGGATAACTGCAACAGTGCTGATTTTACCGGGGCTGGGCCAGGCTTAGCCCTTTACTCAAGTTGCCGATTTCAGTTTTGGAAGCCAGCCGGCGCATTGCTCCTGCTTAAAAGGCGTGGGCTTTGAGGCTTGCCTCTGGGCATTCCCTCAGGCCCCTCTGGAGAAGCCATCTCGCTACCCAAGTTCCTTTGAACCGCATCAAGTCGACAAGGCAACCCGTCCTATCCCGGCAAACTCAACTTCCACTTGCACCCCGGCCGGCGCCCAGTAAATACCGGTCCAGCTACCACAAGCCACCAGGTCGCCGGCTCGCAGGGGACTGCCCTGCGCTGCAGCGTGACGCGCCAGCCACGGCAGCGAACTCAGCGGCTCACCGAATGGATGGCTGCCAACGCCGACGAACTCAGGTTCTCCGGCCACCCGCAACGCCACCTGTTGTCTTGACCAATTCGGCATCTCCCTCAATGTTTGCGGTGCACCGAGTACCAGTGCGCGGTTAAGTTGCTGGTCGGCCAGCCGAAGCAGTGGCGCGGCCTGATCGCCCTGCAGCCAACGCGTGCCACACAGTTCGATGCCCGGCATCCACACATCGACCGCCGCACAGGCCATGGCCAGATCAGTGTGCTGGTCGAGGTCGCGCGACAGGCGCACGATCAGTTCACCCTCGATCCCGAAACCGAAGGCATCGCCCGGCGGAACCTGCCAACCCGACGGGTGTACCGCCATTGCCGGTACCCCGGCGGCGCTGATCAGCCCTCCCGGAGCGCCACCCAGTTTCCAGGCCGCTGGCGGCCCGCAGGTGAACCAGCCGAGGGCATCCGCTACCTGGTGCTGCACGGCATAAGCTTCGGCTTCGCTAGCCAGTTCCAAAGTTGGCAACGGTTGTTGGCGCCCCTCACGCCAACCACGAATCAGGCTGGCGGCCACCTGCGTGATCGCACTCACAAATCCAACTCGGTCTTACGTCGGCGCAGTTGTGCGGGCGCCGGGCGTTCGCACGGCAGAAAGCGGCCGCGACCAGCCTCACCACGCGGCTCGCCGTCCCAGACCACCTCACCGCGAGACAAGGTCATGGCCGGCCAGGCGCTCAGGGTCATGCCGGCGTAAGGTGTGTAATCGACGTTGTGGTGCAGCATTTCGTTGTTCAGGTGAACCGGCTCACCTTCGTTCCAGATCACCAGGTCGGCATCAGCACCAATTGCGATGCTGCCCTTGCGCGGATACAACCCATACATCTTGGCGGCATTAGTGGAGGTCAGCGCAACAAAGCTTTGCGGGGTGATGCGCCCACTGCGCACGCCTTCGGACCAGAGCAGTGCCATGCGGGTTTCGACACCGGGAATACCGTTGGCGATTTGGTCGAACGACACCTCTTCACCGTGGGCCTTCTTGCCATCCGGGCCACCGAAGCGAAAGGGAGCGTGGTCTGACGAGAAAATCTCGAACGAGCCGTTCTCCAGGCCATCCCAGATCACTTGCTGGTTTGCGGCATCGCGCGGCGGCGGGCTGCAGACGCACTTGGCACCTTCGAAGCTGTCGTCACACCCCAGCGAGTCGGCGGTCAGGAACAAATACTGCGGGCAGGTTTCGGCGTACACCTTCAACCCCTGGCTCTGGGCCCAGCGAATCTGCTCCACGGCCTCGCGACCCGAGACGTGCACGATCAGGATCGGCACGTCCACCAGTTCGGCAAGGGCGATGGCACGATGGGTCGCTTCGCGCTCCACCAGCATCGGCCGCGACGCGGCATGGTAGCGCGGCGCAGTCAGCCCGGCCGCCAGTAGTCGCTCGGTAAGCCAGGCGATGCAATCGCTGTTCTCGGCGTGGAGCATCACCATGGCGCCCTCACGGCGCGCGACCGACAACGTCTCGAGAATCTCCCGGTCGCCCAGCTTCAGCGCATCGTAGGTCATGTAGATCTTGAACGATGTATAGCCTTCAGCAATCAAGGCCGGCAGTTCTTCACGCAGGACCTGCGGGGTGGGGTCGGTGACGATCAGATGGAAGGCATAATCGATCACCGGCTTGTTACCGGCCCGACGATGGTAGTCATCGACGGCAGCGCGCAGGCTTTCGCCCTTCTGCTGGCAGGCGAACGGGATGACGGTGGTGGTGCCACCGCAGGCCGCCGAGACCGTGCCGCTGAAGAAGTCATCAGCCATCACCGAGCCGTCGCCCGTCGGCTGGTCGAGATGCACATGGCTGTCGATGCCTCCGGGGGTGACATGCCGGCCTGCCGCGTCGATTTCCTGGTGACCCTGCGGCAGGTCCAGGCCAAGGGAAACGATGCGCCCATCACGAATACCGATATCGCTGGTGAATGTGTCCGCGGCGGTTACCACGCGGGCGTTGCGAATCACCGTATCAAAAGGTTGCATATCAGGTCTCTTCCAGAAGTAACCGGCCCGCGCCGATCACGCGGCGCGTGTCTTCAATCAAGTTCGCTCAAGCCAGGCACGGGCGATTTCTTCGCGCGTAGCAAACCATACTCCGCCGTGTTGCTTGGCATACTCGATGAATTGCTTGATCGCCCTTACACGCCCGGGGCGGCCCACCATGCGTGGGTGCAGCCCGATCGACATCATGCGTGGTCCTTCAGCCGACTCCTCATAGAGGACCTCAAAGCTTTCTTTCATGTACTCGAGAAAATCCGATGCTTGCGAAAGCCCAGGAGAATTCCAGTAGCGGAAATCGTTCACGTCGGCGGTGTAAGGCACCACGAGATGACGCTTACCCTCGACCTCGACAAAGTAGGGAACATCGTCGTTGTAGGCATCGGAATCGTAGAGAAAACCGCCCTCTTCAGCGACCAGCCGACGGGTATTGACGCTGGCGCCATACCGGCAATACCAGCCAACGGGACGCTTGCCGCAGGTGCGTTCGAATGACTCGATGGCCAAACGCATGTGTTCACGCTCTTGCTCTTCAGTCAGGCGAAACACTTCCTCCCAGCGATAACCGTGACTGCAAATTTCATGACCACCTGCAACGGCAGCGCGTGCCACATCAGGGTTCTGCTCAAAGGCTACTGCGCAAGCATGAAAAGTCGCACGAACCGATTGCTGGTCGAGAATATCCAGGATTCGCCAGATGCCGACGCGAGACCCGTACTCGTACATCGACTCCATCGCCAGATTGCGTGTGCCGTCGGGTATTGAATAGCTGCCCCATTCGGTCATGGATTCCTGGTCCGGGTCGCCCATGGCGAGCGAGCGTTCGGAGCCTTCTTCGTAGTTGATCACCAGGCTGATGGCCAAACGTGCGCCATTCGGCCAGGTACCTTTCGGGCGTTGTCTACCGTAACCCACTAAATCGCGTGCAGGTGAAACCATCGGGATATTCTCCTGAAGTGACTGGTTAAATAAGTACGTGGCGAAAGTCGCGACTTAGCAGTCGATCTCTTTCAACCGGTCATGGCTAAAGGTGCTGTCCGATTGCCACTCGCTGAAGGCCAGTCCCATGGCCAGGGTTTGCGCAATACAGAAAGAAGCGGTGAGCGAGCGAAAGCCCAGTAATTCAGCGTCGTTGACCTCGATTACTGTATCGGCCATCTGCCCGATAGGACTCAGAACGCTGTCAGTGATCGCTACCAGCGTCACGCCTGCGGCCCGCGCCAGACGACAAGCCTCAACGGTGTCATTGGCGTACGGCGGGAAGCTGACGGCTATCAATAAATCATCATCGGCAATGGCGCTGATTTGCTCCGGCAACGTACCGCCAGCACCGCTGATGTGCACGGTTCGCCGGCCCACACGACTTAACGCGTAGCTCAGATACGCCGCCACCGGAAAGGCGCGGCGCATACCGATGACGAAGGTGGTGCGCGCGACCTGCAGATGGCCGATGGCGGCTTCGATATTGGCCTGTTCGCCGCCTTCGGCCAGGTGTTCCAGAGAAACGATATTGGCCTGGCTGAACTCACGCAGAATCCCGCCGACGTCGCTCGGGTCCTCTAGCAACGTCTCACCGCCGTAGTGCCGAATGCGCTCGCTATGAGTGTCGGCAACCTGTTGCAGCGGTGCGCGGAACAACCGCTGCAAATCCTTGAACCCTGCAAAGCCAAGGGCCTGAGCCAGCCGAATATAAGCGGAAGGCGCGATGCTCGAACGCTTACCCAGTTCGGCCACCGTGCTGAGTGCGATCTCATGCGGGTTGTCGATCAGGAATCGGGCTGCATCACGCAGGCGACCGGTCAGTTGTTCGTGCTGGGCCGCTATACAGTCACGCAGCTCTGCAAGGGTTTCAGGTAAGGCCATAATGAAGGCTCATAAAGTTAGAAGTGTGTGTGCCTGTCAACGCAACGCAGTGATTGCTTGATCCAGCGCAGAGATGAGGCGGTCGACTTCTTCCAGCGTGTTGTAATGCGCCAACGACACCCGCACTACCCCGCCAAACCGGTCAAGCCCAAGGGCTTCGATAAGGCGCCGCGCATAAAAGTCACCATAGCGAATGCCGATCCGGTGCTCATCGACCTTGCGCACAATAGCCTCGGACTGAACGCCCTCGACCACGAAACTGATCGTTGGTACTCGATTGCGGGTATGCGCTTTGCCAATGATTCGAACGCCCTCGCGCTGGCGCAAAAATGCCAGCAGACGCTCGGCGAGCAGATCTTCCTGTACCTCGAACGCATCAAACGCGGCCTGCATGCACTTGCGCTCGCTGCCTTGCACTCCAAGCCGGGTGCTGATGTCGAGCAAGTAATCGGTGATGCCGATGCAACCGAAGGACAACTCATAGTTGACGTTACCCGGCTGCAATTTGTAAGGCACCACATCCTGGCCGATAAAGAAATGATTAAGACTCGGCAACTCCAGCAACAGATAACGACGCCCCCAGAGCACAGCAAAGTGTGGACCGAAGGTTTTGTAGAAACTGTAGACGTAGAAGTCGGCACCGCTGGCCTGCACATCAACCAGTCGGTGTGGCGCATAAGCAACAGCGTCCACGCACAGCTTGGCGCCCACTGAGTGCACACGTCGTGCAACCTCGGCGACTGGATTGATCGAGCCGAGAATATTCGAGGTGTGGGTCATGGTCACATAACGGGTTTTGTCATTGAGCAAAACCTGCAGGTCATCCAGTTCCAGCTCGCAACTATTCTGGTTGACCTGCCAAACGCGCAGGGTCGCACCGCGGCTTTCGCAAAGCTTGACCCAAGGGCCGATATTCGCCTCGTGATCGCAATTGGTCACGATGATTTCATCGCCCGGAACGATTGACGGGGCGATGGCACGACACAGTATTTGCAACAAGTGGGTGGTCGAACCGCCCATGATCACTTCTTCAGGATGCTCGGCGTTGATCAACTGCATCACCGAATGACGCGCCTGCATCACTCGCGCCCCAGCGTCGACGGAAGGTTGATAGGAAGCGCCCAATTGCACGCTGCTGTTGAGCATGTAATCAACGACCCGCTCCGCTACGGTGCTCAACACCATCGAACCCCCGGCGTTATCCATGTAGGCATAGCCATCGGCCAGACCTGGAAATTGCTTGCGAACGTAATCAATATCGAGAGATTTCACTCTACTTTCTCCAGCCGGATTCAATGATGCAAGATGGCCTGCAGGAACGCTTGTGTGCGAGGTTCCCGAGGTGCGGTAAAAAACGGTTCAGGGATGTTCTGTTCAACGATGCGCCCGCTTTCCATGAAGATCACCCGGTCGGCGACCCGACGAGCGAAGCCCATTTCATGAGTGACCACGACCATCGTGACGCCGGAGCGAGCGAGGTTTTGCATGACATCGAGTACCTCTCCAACCATTTCCGGGTCCAGCGCTGAAGTCGGTTCATCGAACAGAATCGCGCGAGGTTCCATCGCCATGGTACGGGCAATGGCAACACGCTGCTGTTGGCCGCCAGACAATTGACTCGGGTATTTGTGCGCGTGATCGCCCATGCCGACCTTCACCAATAGCTCCTTGGCCCTGGCATGCGCATCACGCCGGCTCAGACCACGAACACGGATCGGCGCCAGCGACACGTTGTCGAGAACAGTGAGGTGCGGATAGAGATTGAAACTCTGAAACACCATGCCCACTTCGCTGCGGATGGCGGCCAGTCGCGGACCGTTTTCAACACGCTCGCCCGCCACACGGATGTGGCCTTGCTGGTAGTTCTCAAGCAGATTGATGCAACGGATCAAGGTCGATTTACCCGAACCGGAGGGGCCAAGAATGACCACCACTTCACCTTCTTCGACCTGCAGATTGATATCGCTCAACGCTTTGAAGTTGCCGTAGTACTTGTCGAGCTTTTCGATGTCGATCAACGTGCTCATGCGGTTTTACCTCCAGAAGCGTTACGACGTTCAACCCAGCTGACCATTTGCACCAGCGGCAACAGCAACAACAGGTACAGCAAGGCAGCCCCTACCAGCGGAGTCGGGTTGGCGGCCAGTGCCTGCGCCTGGGTTGCCTGCTTCAGCAAATCAGGCATCGCTACCACCGAGGCAAGCGCGGTGTCTTTCATCACGTTGATGCAGTTGCTGGTCATGGGCGGCATTACGATGCGAATGGCTTGCGGCAAAACAACGTCGCGCATGGTGTTGAAAAAGCTCATGCCTTGAGAAGCCGATGCTTCGAATTGGCCACGGGGAATGGCCTCAATGCCCGACCGAAAAATTTCCGCACTATAGGCGCAGGAGACAAGCGAGAGCGCACTGGCGGCGGCCGCAAAAGAAGACAGCCGGATGCCGACAAAAGGCAGCGCGTAATAGATGAGTACCAGCAAAACCAGCAATGGAATGGAGCGCATGATATCGATGTAGATTCGTGCGAGCGCTCGAACGGGTGTGTAGGAGTACAACCGCAGCAACGCCAGCAAAAGGCCTCCCACCAGGCCCAGGGCGATGCTCACCACCCCAAGCAAAATGGTCACGCCCAGACCACGCATCATCAGCGGAAGCGAATCGACGAGCACGTTCCAGTTGAAGAATGTCTGCAAAAGATCCATGGGATACCTCGGTCAATACAAGTGGCGAACGGGTGTCGCCACTTTCACGCATTATCGGCAGGGCTTACTTGAGGACAGCGGTCACTTTCATGGTGCTCGAATCTTTATCGGCGTCGGTGCCGAACCACTGTTTGTGGATTTTCCCAAGCGTGCCGTCTTCTTTCATCTTGCTGATGATGTCGTTGACCTGGTCGCTCATCGCCCAGCCTTTGGCGTGCATCAGCGAGTAACGCTCACCGGTGGGAATACGCGCCACGATGGAATACTGCGGTTTGTCCTTGATGTAGTAGAGCACTGCCGGAATGTCGCTGAGGTAGCCATCGATTCGCCCCGAAGCCAAATCGAGCATGGCCGGAGAGAGTCCTTCGTAGCGCGAAACATCGGCGAACTTGTACTCGTCCTTGTGTTGGCCGATCCACATGTCGCCGGTCGAGCCAGTGTCGACGCCAACCACCTTGTCTTTCATGTCGGCCAGGCTCTTGACCTTGGAAGTGGTCAGTGCGGTGAGTGACTGGTCGCTGTCGAAGTAAGGCTGCGCAAACGCTACCGACTCCAGGCGTTTCGGGGTAATGGTGATTGATGAGATAGCGATTTCAACACGCTTGGATTGCACGGCGCTGAACAGGCCATTGAAGGGAATATTGACGAACTCGACGCTTTTTCCGGCGCGTTTGGCCACCTCTTTTACAACATCGACTTCAAAGCCGACAAACTCACCTTTGGAGTCCTGAAACTCCCAGGGAACGTTGCCAACGTTAGCACCTACGGTCCAGTCCGCGGCCCAGGCTGGCAGTGAAACTGCGGCCGTCATTAACAATCCCAACATCACTTTCGCTTTCATGTTTGCTCCCGATTGTTTGAATTTTGTAGGTGCTAACAGCGGTTGATCTCGTACAACGTGGAATTGAGACTAATCCAGTGAAGTAATTATTTCAATACCGTTTATCTATGAATTATTTGCTCCATGACGGAGCGCAGTTTTCCTCCAGCATCGCGTCAAAAGGGCTAGGTACGGTCAGAACAGACCAAGGTTGCCGCGCGCAACAGACTTCGCGGCAGGCAGAAAACGGCCCTTAGCCGTCACTCACAACACGAAGGGCGACATTAAACGCAAAAAGTGAACAGCGCTTTCTCATGCACGCTGCAAAACCGACTCACCCGCCTTCGGCGGCAATCGCAGGTTGTCCAGCAATGCGATCGCACCAATCGCCGCCACACACAGGAACGCCAGCTGAAAGTCCCCCGTCGCTGCTTGCCCGGTATTGCCATGGATGCTCATGGCCATGCGCAACAGCAGCGCGCCCACGGCAACCCCCATCGCCATGCTCAGCTGGAAGAACATGCTGAACAAAGTTGAAGCATCGCTCATCTGCTCCTTGGGCACGTCCGCAAAACCCAACGTGTTGAAAGCGGTGAACTGCATCGAGCGGGACAAGCCACCGACAAACAGAATCATCAGGACAAGCGCCCTGCTCATCTGCTCATCGAGCAAGGCACAGGCCGCAATCGCCATTACACCCAGGACACCATTGACCATCAACACCGGGCGAAAACCCCAGCGTTGCATCACTGCCGTGGTGAACGGTTTCATGGCCAGATTGCCTGCAAAGACTGCCAGCACCAACAAGCCCGCATCCAAAGCGGAAAGACCGAAGGCCAGTTGAAACATCAGCGGCAGGAGAAACGGTAAGGCGCTGATGGCGATCCGGAAAATCGAGCCGCCGCACAGGCACACGCTGAAGGTACGGATGCCTAAAACACCCAGCGCCAGCAACGGCTGCGCATGTCGGCGCATATGCCGCCAGGCCAGGACACCGAGCACCACACCTGCACCACTGAGTAACAGCGCGTGGAGCAAATTGGCGTGGCCTTGCCCCAGCATCTCTACGCCAAACAGCAGCGCTGCACTGGCGCTGCCAGCCAGTAGAAAACCACTGAAATCAAAGGTTCGGGGAACGACCTGTTCCCGCTTGGGAATCAGGAAGAGCGCGGCCACCAACGCCAGCACGCCCAACGGCAGATTGAGGTAGAAGATCCACGGCCAGGAAGCGTGGGTAACGATGAAGCCACCCAAGGGCGGACCGAGCACCGGCGCCACCAGACCGGGCCAGGTAATAAAGGATATCGCCCGCACGAGGTCCTTCTTTTCGGTGGTGCGAAGCACGGCCAGTCGCCCGACCGGGACCATCATCGCGCCGCTGATCCCTTGCAGCACGCGGGCGGCGACAAAGGTTTCCAGGCTGCCACTCAATGCGCACATCAGCGAAGACAGGCTGAACAGCACGATCGCTGAACTGAATACCAGCCGTGAGCCAAAGCGATCCGCCAACCAGCCGCTGATGGGGATGAACACCGCCACGGCGAGCATGTAGACGCTCATCCCGATGTTCACATCAACCACTGGCACGCCAAACGTTTTGGCCATGTCCGGCAACGCAGTGGCGATCACCGTGGCGTCAAGGTTCTCCATGAAAAACGTGACGGCGACCAACAGGGCAATCCACATCGAACGGCGTTGAGACATAGGTCATCCCTGTCGAGTCAAGACTTCGACCGCCACTTTACTATCGACAGAGGCGCGCATCATCAGACGGATAGCGATCATCCCCATCCATGCGCCTCCTCAATGAAGTGCAGCACCGCACTGGAACGCTCATCGATACGTGAAATCAGCGACAGTTCACTGATCATTTCCGACTGGGCCAGCGGCACAATCCGGATGCCGGGCATGGTCAACCGGGTCATCGCTTCCGGCACGATGCTCAGGCCGATACCCGCAGCCACCAACCCGGGGATGCTCATCAGCGACGGCACATACATGATGTTCTCGGGGTGCAGCTGGTTTTGCCGGCACGCCTGAAGGGTGTGCGAAGTCAGGCCGATGCCGGCACTGTCCTGCAAAAACACAAATTTCTCGTGGCGCAGCGTCGCCAGTTCTCCGGTGAAACTGTCCGCCAGTTCATGGTTGTCCGGGATCAGCAAAACCAGCCTCGATTGACTGAAATGATGGGTGCGCAGACGGTCCGGCAGGTGATCCTTGAACACCCTGGCAAAGGCCAGGTCGAGTTTGTGGTCCAGCAGCATATCGAACTGCGCGCGGATCCCCGCGTCCACCAGCGACACTTTGACTTCGGGGAACGTGCTGAAGTAATGCCGCAGCAATTGCGGCAGGTTGGCCTCGAACAACGCTGAGTGGTAGCCGATGTTGATCTCGCCCACTTCACCGCGCCGGGCGCGCCGTGCGGCGGCAATCGCCAGTTCGCTGGACTCGATGGACTGCCGCGCATGGGGCAAAAACGCCTCGCCGGCCGCGGTCAACGCGACGCCCCGGTTTTCCCGACGGAACAATGCCAGCCCCAGTTCGGACTCAAGCGTACGCATCAATTGGCTCAGCGCCGGTTGTGCAATTCCCACTTTTTCAGCTGCCCGGCTGAAGTGCTGCAGGTCGGCGGCGACAACAAAGGCTTTCAGATGGCGCAGTTCCATGAACCCTACCTATAAGGTCAGCTTATCTATTTGTTCTGATTTCGATAATTATTCTGCGCAGGGGATGCGCTAATGTCTACTCACTTCGACGCTTCCTGCCCGCGCCTATGCCTGAACGGAATCGTATGGGTAACCCGTAACCATAAAAACAATGACGAGCACCTCAATGAGCACAACCAGTCACGAGACTCATGATTTGCGCATGCCTCGCAAAGCGGTGACCGCCGCGACCATTGGCACTGCCCTGGAATGGTTTGACTTCACCCTGTATGGCGCGGTGTCTGCGACCATTCTGCCCAAACTGTTTTTCCCGGCCATGGAGCCGACTGCCGGCTTGCTCGCCTCGCTGGCAACCTTCGGTGTGGGCCTCGCCGCTCGCCCATTGGGCGCCATTACGTGTGGCTACCTCGGCGACAAACTGGGCCGCCGCAACCTGATGCTCGCCACCGTCACCCTGATGGGTCTGGCCTCAGTGCTGATGGGGCTGCTGCCGACTTATGGTCAGGTGGGAATATGGGCGCCGATCCTGTTGGTACTGCTGCGGATCATTCAGGGCTTCGCCTTGGGCGGTGAGTCCACCGGGGCGCAGCTGATGGCCCTGGAGCACGCCGCACCTGATCGCCGCGGGCGCTACTCCGGCTTGCTCGGCTTGTGCTCACCGCTGAGTCAGATATTGGCCAACGGTGTGTTGATGGGCCTGGCAGCAACCCTTTCAAGCGAGCAGTTTGAAAGCTTCGGCTGGCGAATCCCCTTCCTGCTGAGTTTCGTACTGGTGGTGGTTGCGATCTACATCCGCCTCAAAGTCGATGAAACCCCAGCCTTCGTCGCGCTGAAAAAGACCCCGGTGAAGCAGGAAAAAAGTCCGCTCAAATCCGCAGTGGGCAGCCACTACAAAACCATCCTGCGCCTGATGTTTTTCTTCTGCTCGCCCGCTGCGCTGTTCTACCTGATCGTGATTTTCTCCCTCAGCTACCTGACCAAGCACTTGGGCTTCAGCCAGTCGACGGGCTTCATGTCGCTGATGGTGGCGAACATGTGCGCAATCTTCGGTGCACTGGCTGGTGGTTATCTGTCGGATCGTTGGGGGCGTAAAAAGGCGCTGGCGTTTGGTTCGTGCATGACCTTGCTGATCCTGTTCGTCTACTTCCCAATCCTAAACACGCTGAACGTCGCCGCCATCATGGCAATCATGGGGCTGTTTTTGGGCTTCACCCAGTTTCAAAGCGGCATCCAGCCAGTGGCATTTGCCGAAGCCTTCCCGACCCAGGTGCGTTACTCGGGTTCGGCACTGGCCTATACCGGCGCCAACCTGGTGATTGGCGGTCCGATGCCAATGATCGCGGTTTACCTGATGAGCCAGTCGAATAACTCGCCGTGGCCTCTGGTGACGCTGTGCGCCGTGATCAACCTGATCTCGCTGGCCATGATTCTCATCGGTCCAGAAACCCGCGGCATCGACTTGAACGCCGTCGCAGCACCTGACGCGGACACGACTGCCGCTCCAGCCCTTCTTTCCAAATAACGCAACAGGACGATCATGAACCGCACCGTCTTCATCCTTAACGGCCCTAACTTGAACCTGCTGGGTCGTCGTGAGCCGCACATCTATGGCCACACTACGCTCGATCAGATTCGTCAACGCAGTGAACGGCTGGCCGAGGAACTTGACCTGGTCTGCGACTTTCGCCAGACCAACCACGAAGGCGTGATGGTCGACTGGATTCAAGAGGCCTTCGAGCAAGGCGCAGCCTTGATCATCAACCCGGCCGGCTTGTCGTTTCATTCGATTCCGGTGCTCGATGCCCTGAAGTTGCTCAGCACCCCGCTGATTGAACTGCATCTGTCGAACATTCATGCACGGGATGAACTGCATCGCCACTCCATCATGTCTGGCGCGGTCAATGCGGTGATCTGCGGCATGGGCGCCGACGGTTATCCGCTGGCAATCAGGGCCATCGACGACTTGCTGCGTCGTCAAGTAACCAACAGCTAACACCCCTCTTCGCTCAACGCTGACTCGGCGGTCCCTCGGCAGATGCTTGCCAAGGCCGCCTGCGCCTGAAATTCAGTCGCCAACTACAAAAAAACGCCAAAAAAATAATAATTCACAGCGAGATACCCCTCATGCATCACTCTGTTTTTCGCCGTAACGTTCCCGCGCATTACGCACTGATCGGCTTGACAGCGGCACTCGGTGCCGGCGTGGCAACCGCCGTTCATGCCGATGAAAATAGCGGCTTTATCGAGGGCGCTACCAGCACGCTCAACCTGCGCAACGCTTACATCAACCGCAACTTCGTCAATCCCGCCTACCCTAGTCCAGCCGCACCACAAGGCAAAGCTGAAGAGTGGACGCAAAACTTTATCCTCGACGCCCGTTCCGGCTATACCCAAGGTCCGATAGGGTTCGGCGTTGATGTACTGGGGCTTTACTCGCAGAAACTCGACGGGGGCAAAGGCACGGGCGGCACGCAACTGTTGCCGATCCATGACGATGGGCGTCCGGCGGACAACTTTGGACGGCTAGGCGTTGCCGCCAAGGCCAAGGTTTCAAAAACGGTGGTGAAAGTCGGCGAATGGGTCAGCACGTTGCCGATTCTCCGTTCAGACGATGGCCGTTCGTTGCCGCAGACCTTTCGTGGTGCGCAGATCACCTCCCAGGAGATCGGCGGTTTGACGTTGTACGGCGGCCAAATCAGGCAGAACAGCCCGCGTAACGACGCCAGCATGGAAGACATGTCCATGAACGGCAAAGCGGCGTTCACCTCTGACCGATTCAACTTCGGCGGCGGTGAATACACGTTCAACGAAAAGCGCACCACAGTTGGACTGTGGTACGACGAACTTCAAGACATCTACCAGCAACAGTACTTCAGCCTCAATCACAGCCAACCGGTAGGCGACTGGACACTCGGCGCCAACATGGGCTACTTCATTGGCAAGGAAAACGGTGCCAGCCTGGCCGGCGATATGGACAACAAGACTGCTTTCGGCTTGTTCTCCGCAAAACTTGGCGGCAACACCTTTTTTGTCGGCTTGCAAAAGCTCACCGGCGATACCGCGTGGATGCGGGTTAATGGTGCCAGTGGCGGCACGTTGGCGAACGACAGCTACAACTCCAGTTTCGATAACGCACAGGAACGCTCCTGGCAGGTTCGTCACGACTTCAACTTCGCAACCGTCGGTGTCCCTGGACTGACGATGATGAACCGCTACTTGAGCGGCGATAACGTGCACACTGGCGCTATCACGGACGGCAAGGAATGGGGCCGCGAATCTGAACTCGCTTATGTGATTCAGTCTGGCGCCCTGAAAAACCTGAGCGTCAAATGGCGCAACTCGAGTATCCGAAGAGACTTCAGCACCAACGAATTTGACGAGAACCGGCTGTTCATCAGCTATCCGATTTCATTGCTGTAATTCGAATCACATCGTTACGTTGCCCCACAGCCAGTGGATGGCGATGGAACCCGCGTGATCTGAATGTGGGGACGTAGACAAATTGATTTGTCGAGTCCCCATTACGTTAACTCTTCACGCCAAAAGATCGAACGCCTAGACAAGACTGATTTCTGGAGGAGCCTGAGTGGCTATCCGTCAGTATCGCAAAAGCCCTGAACCGGGACGGGCTAGGCACTGTGACCAACGCAGTTCTGTGTTGTTCACTTTGGGTCGATTGCCGTCTGTAGTGACAGGCAGCGATCGGCCCAGAGTGTGTAAAAACGCTTTCGTATATCGAGTGCGTCATTCAGGCGTTCCTGGGCGATGCGATTGCCCAAGCGTTTTCCGTGATAAGCATTACTGACGTTCCAAAGCGGTTATGTAGCGGTTGAGCCCTTCTGGGGCAGAGAAAACCGAGACTTTACGCCGCCATCGCCTTCAGCAAGCTTGCTGTACCGATAATGCTCATAACTCGCTTCATGTTGTAGGCGAGTACATTCAGACTCATCTCAGCGCTTACCCCAACCAGTTTACGCGTCAGGAAATGCGTTGAGCCCATCCATTGTTTGAGCGTCCCGAAGGGATGCTCAACTGTCCTTTTTCGGATTCGCATCATGTCCGGTGCATCGTTCAACCGACGCTGCATTTCCTCCAGCACCGTTTCATGTTCCCAGCGCCTTACTCGACGATTTTTGCTCGGCGTGCACTGTGTTTTCAGCGCGCAACCCTGGCATTTCGAACTCCAATAACAGTGCATATTCATGCCTTTCTCAATACTGGAGAAGCGCCAAGGAAGCGCCTCTCCAGCCGGGCAGATGTATTCGTTTTTCGTCGCGTCATAAACGAACGCATCTTTGTTGAATCGACCATCCGCCTTGGCGCTTGAAGTCATCGGCTTTGGCACGTAGGCAGTGATGTCCGCGTCGTGACAGGCAAGGATTTCTTCACTCTTGAAGTAACCTCGGTCAGCTACCACCGCCAGCGTTTCGGACGCCATGGCATCGCGAGCCTGCTTCACCATCGAGCTGAGTTGATCTCGGTCGGAACCGAAGTTGGTGACCTCATGAGCAACGATCAAATGGTTCTGGGTGTCGACCGCTGTTTGCACGTTGTAGCCGACTATTCCCGTGCCGCGCGTCATCATGGAGCGGGCGTCTGGATCGGTCAGTGAGACCTGTTTATCCGGCGATTCGTTGAGCTGGATTTCGATCGCTTTAAGCTCTTTCATTTGCGTCTTCAGCTTGGCAATTTTCTCCTCCAGCCGCACGGCGCTGGGCTCGGAGGCTGTTGGCTCTTGCCGATCGGCAGCATCGAGTGCTGTCAGGTAACGGTTGATGCTCGATTCAATTTCTTCCATTCGCCGCTTCAGTTTGGCGCTGGTGAAATTGCGGTCGCGGTTGTTGACTGCTTTGAATTTACTGCCATCGATGGCGACCAGATTTTCTCCGAACAGTCCCAACTGCTGACAGAGCACAACGAACTGGCGACAGACGCCTCGAATGGCCTTGCTGTTGTCTTTTCGGAAGTTGGCGATGGTCTTGAAATCCGGCATCAAACGCCCGGTCAACCACATCAGCTCGACGTTGCGTTGAGCTTCTCGCTCCAGGCGTCGGCTCGACTGGATGCGGTTGAGATAGCCGTAGATGTATATCTTCAACAGGATCGCGGGGTGGTAAGCGGGACGGCCTGTGCCAGCCGGAATAGCACCGTCAAAACCCAAGGAAACCAGGTTGAGTTCGTCGACAAAAACGTCGACTACGCGCACCGGATTGGTATCGCTGACGTAGTCGTCGAGGCTCTCGGGAAGTAAGGTGCCTTGGCCTCGATGTTCACCTTGGATAAAGCGCTTCATGGGCGATCCCTGCGATGAAATCCTCAGAAATCATAGCAAGGGTTCGCGAAGGTGTTTTTACACACTCTGGGCCAAAAGCGGACGCTCCGCCCATGTCTTTTATCGCCAGCAGTTAGCCGCTGAGAGATGGCCACCTGTACAACTTATAGCGGCCCGTTCATTTCGCAACTTATTGTCTGACACAAACTGTAATACTCGAAATTTTCTCGATCCCTACTAGTTTTAGTTGAACCCGCTATTACCGAAGTGGTGTGGCGCATTGCTACTAGAGGGAACTTGAAGATGACTTATGAAATACAGTCGAAGTCGCTAACCGGTTGTCACGATGAATGGCGCCCCTTCAAATTAGCGGGAACCCTTTGCTCGCTCGTAGTGGCCATCGCTCTTGCAACCCAGGCAGTGGCAGCCGATGCAGAGAAAGCAAAACCCGCTTCGGAGGCAACCAAGGCCGCCAACAATGCCTTGCTCAAGGAATTGCCGTTCAACGACAAGACATCCTTCCAGCTCGCGCATAAAGGCTTCATTGCGCCGCTGCCGTCGACCGTCATCAAGGGCGCGTCGGGCAATGTGATCTGGGACCCGGCGAAATACTCCTTCATCAAGGAAGGTGAAGAGGCTCCGGACACCACCAACCCCAGCCTCTGGCGGCAGTCGCAGCTGATCAATATTTCAGGCCTGTTCGAGGTTACTGATGGTATTTATCAGGTTCGCAACTACGACCTGTCGAACATGACCATCGTCGAGGGTAAGGATGGGATCACCATCTTCGATCCGCTGATTTCCGCCGAAACCGCCAAGGCGGCACTCGATCTCTATTATCAGCATCGGCCGAAAAAGCCCGTCGTGGCGGTGATTTACACCCACAGTCACGTTGACCACTACGGTGGTGTGCGCGGCGTAATCAATGAAGAAGATGTGAAAGCCGGCAAGGTGAAGGTTTATGCCCCCCTTGGATTCATCGAGCATGCGGTAGCCGAAAACGTCATGGCAGGCACGGCCATGAGTCGCCGCGCCAGCTACATGTACGGCAACCTGCTGCCTCCTGCTCCGACTGGTCAGTTGGGTGCCGGCCTGGGCACCACGACCTCAGCGGGCACCGTGACACTGATCCCCCCAACCGACATCATCAAGACCACTGGCGAAACCCATGTCATTGACGGCCTGACCTACCAGTTCCTGTATGCGCCGGGCAGTGAAGCGCCGGCCGAAATGCTCTATTACATCAAGGAAAAGAAAGCGCTCAACACCGCCGAAGACTCAACCCACACCCTGCACAACACCTATTCGTTGCGCGGCGCGAAGATCCGCGAACCGTTGCCTTGGTCAAAATACCTCAACGAGGCGCTCAAGCTGTGGGGCGACGATGTCCAGGTGATGTATGCCATGCACCACTGGCCAGTCTGGGGTAATAAGGAAGTGCGCGAGCAACTGTCCTCCCAGCGCGACATGTACCGCTATATCAACGACGAAACCCTGCGGATGATCAACAAGGGTTACACCATGGTCGAGATCGCCGAGCAGTTCAAACTGCCCAAAGAGATCGCCAACAAGTTCTCCAACCGTGGCTATTACGGTTCGGTGAATCACAACGTCAAGGCCACCTACGTTTTGTACCTGGGCTGGTTTACCGGTAACCCGGCGCAGTTGAACGAGCTGCCACCGGAGGAAGGTGGCAAGCATTATGTCGAAATGATGGGAGGCGAAGAGGCTGTTCTCAAGAAAGCCAAGGAGTACTTCGACAAGGGCGAGTTCCGCTGGG
Source organism: Pseudomonas sp. SDO5591_S426 (assembly GCF_054070755.1). Taxonomy (NCBI): domain Bacteria; kingdom Pseudomonadati; phylum Pseudomonadota; class Gammaproteobacteria; order Pseudomonadales; family Pseudomonadaceae; genus Pseudomonas; species Pseudomonas sp. SDO5591_S426. The sequence continues at coordinate 20,477 of NZ_JBSVXD010000099.1, forward strand.
TCGCCGAAGTCGTTAATCATGTGGTGTTCGCCAATCCAAGCAACCAGGCAGCCAAGAACATGCAAGCGGATGCCTTGGAGCAACTGGGTTACCAGGCCGAAAGTGGGCCATGGCGTAACTTCTACCTCACCGGCGCCAAGGAGCTGCGCGAAGGTGTGATGAAACTGCCGACACCTGACACTGCCAGCCCGGATACCGTGCGCGCCATGGATCTGGACTTGTTCTTTGACTTCCTGGCCATGCGTTTGGATGGGCCAAAAGCCGAAGGCAAACGTCTATCGCTCAACTTCGATTTCACCGATCTGAAACAGAAGTATTCGGTAGAGATGGAAAATGGCGTGCTCAACCACACCGAAGGCGTTGAAGCCAAGGATGCCGATGCGAAGGTAACCCTGACCCGCGACACGTTGAACAAGATCGTGTTGAAAGAGACCACGCTGAAGGATGCGCTGGCCTCGGGTGACATCAAAATCGACGGAGCACAAGGCAAGCTGGAGGAGTTGGTGTCTTACATGGACAACTTCGACTTCTGGTTCAACATCGTGACGCCGTAACGCGTCAATTTCAGCAGACGGCAACGTCAGAAGGCGTTGCCGTCATACTTGATGCCGTCGAAGGTGTTTCGCTTCAAGCAATCACTCTGGAGCTTTTATGCAGATCAAACCGCTCGCAGCATGTGTATTGACCCTGGCACTCGCCGCTTGTGCCAGCCCTTATGTTGATCCTGACCACTACTCGGGGTTTCTCAAAGATTACAGCGCTCTCAAAGAGGAAAAGTCACCGTCGGGCGAACCCGTCATGCGCTGGATCGACCCGGATGTGGACGCGAACCGCTACACCAGCGTTTTTGTCGAACATAGCCAGCTGTATCCACCACCACAACCAACCGAGAAAATCCCGCAAAGTGCCCTTAATGGTATTACGCAGTTCTACGATGAAGCCTTGAAAAATGCCTTTGCCAGAGAGCTTCCATTGGCGACTGGCCCGGGCCCAGGTGTGCTGGTCGTGCGTCCGGCCATCACGGCCGTCAGTGCCAAAACCAAGGGCCTGCAACCCTACGAGATCATTCCGATTGCCTTGGTTGCCGCCGGTGTCAGTGCGGCGGCCGGCATTCGCGACCAAGACACCACTCTCGCCACTGAAGCGGCATTTATCGATGGTGGCGACAATAAGGTAGTGGCCCAAGTGGTTCGCAAGGGCTCAGGGGCTGAACTGGCAAACTCCTCAGAAGTCGTGCAAGCCAAAGACTTCAGGGGAGTACTCGATATCTGGGCCCAAGACATCGTCAAATCGTACAAAGAGCTTAAAACCAAGTAGTACTCTGAACAGCCAACAGGATTGCCTTACGTAAGCTCACTGCGAGGCATGACGCAGTCAGGCTGAAACAAGCGCAGTCCTCTTGGTCGATTCCCCTTGGACAACCAGGCGTTTGACCTTTCCTTCGTGCCAGAAGGCCTCGCATCAGGAAGCGAAACTTTCCGCCGTACTTTCTCAGGGGATCAATATGAAAGCTGTCCTGCACACGATAAAAGAAGAAGCCCTCAAGGCAATCCCGCCCACCTTGTTCTTTTTTATCATCCTGCACATAGTCGCCTTCATTCGTGCGCTCATGATCAAGGGCACAGGTATTTCGATGCCGGTGTCCGCATCGGTGCTGATAGCATCCCTGGTGCTCGGCAAATCTGTATTGGTTGCGGACATGTTGCCCTTCATCAACCGTTTTCCGGAAAAACCGTTGATCTGGAACGTCACCTGGAAGACGCTCATGTATGCCCTGGTCGCGCTTGTCGTTCATTACCTGGAACGGCTGTACGAATACTGGAAAGAAGCACACAGCTTCATGGATGCGAACGCCCAGCTATGGACCAACATGAACTGGCCGCAATTCTGGGCAGTGCAGATTTTGCTCATTACGTTGATATTCATGTATTGCGTCATTTCGGAACTGTCACGTGCCTTGGGGCATGATCGCTTGAAAAAAATGTTCTTGGGGCCACTTCCTCCACCTATAAACTGAAGTCCGAACAGTATCCGGAACTAAACTCGTCCAATATTCGCAGACTAAGACATACAGCATTCGGCTGAATGTTGGCTGCCACCTCCGTCCGCGTTGGGTCCAGGCTGTGTGAAAACGCCTGTGATTGTCTAATCTTCTGATCGTCTAGATCGTGGTGGGGACGATCATGAAGCGATTTATTGAAGGTGAGGCTCGGACGCAAGTT
>NZ_JBSVXD010000100.1:0-22486 GCF_054070755.1 Pseudomonas sp. SDO5591_S426
AATCGTCATCGCGGGCAAGCCTTGCTCCTACAGGTCCCCGCCTACCCATCGACTGTGGGACAATGCCCGCCACTTTCAGCCATACCCGAATCGACCACTGCCATGACCACCCCCCGCACACCCAAACCTGCGCGCAAGAAGCCTGACTCCGCGACCCCGGCCAAAGCCGCGGAGCCCCGCGAAAAGGCCAGCCTGCATCCGCGCAACCGCCACCAGGGTCGTTACGACTTCCCGGCGCTGATCAAAAGCACGCCGGAACTGAAGAAGTTCGTGATCATCAATCCGTATGGCAAGGAAAGTATCGACTTCGCCAGCCCGGACGCGGTGCGCGTGTTCAACCGGGCGCTGCTCAAGGCGTTCTATGGCATTGCTCATTGGGATATTCCGGCGGACTACCTTTGTCCACCGGTTCCGGGCCGTGCCGATTACGTGCATTTCCTGGCTGACCTCCTGGCCAGCGTCAACGACGGCAAGATCCCACGCGGTGCGTCGGTCAATGTTCTGGATATCGGTATGGGCGCCAACTGCGTTTATCCGCTGATCGGTCACAGCGACTACCGCTGGCACTTCCTTGGCTCGGAAATCGATCCAACTGCCGTTGCTTCTGCCAAAGCCATCGTCCAGTCCAACGGGTTGAACAAGGCCATCCAGTTGCGTCAACAGACCAATCCCAAGCACATCCTGCTGGGCTTGCTGGAACCTGGCGAACGCTTTGACCTGACCATGTGTAACCCGCCGTTCCATGCCTCGATGGCCGAAGCGACCAAGGGCAGCGAGCGTAAATGGCGCGCATTGGGCCGCGCCGATCCGAAACGCAAACTGCCGGTGCTGAACTTCGGTGGGCAGTCAGCTGAATTGTGGTGTGAAGGGGGCGAGGCACGTTTCGTGACGCAATTGATCGCCGAGAGCGCGAATTTCCAGCATAAAGTGCTGTGGTTCAGCACCCTGGTCTCGAAAGCCTCGAACCTGCCAGCCATCGAGACGGCACTGCACAAGGCCGGCGTACTGGAAAGTCAGGTGGTGGAGATGTCTCAAGGGCAGAAACAAAGCCGATTCGTCGCCTGGACCTTCCAGACCAAATCCGAGCAGCAAATCTGGCGCCAAGAGCGCTGGACACGCTAAAGCAGAGTCACTGCGCGGCCTCTGTGCAGGAGCTGCGGAACGCTGCGATCTTTTGATGTTGATTTAAAACAGGATCGCAGCCTCGTTTCACTCGCCAGCGCCTACAATCGCAGGCACAAAAAAACCGTGCCCGGATTGCTCCGGCGCACGGTTTTTTTTATCGCTGCGTCTTACTTGTTCACAGCGTCGGTCAGGCCTTTGGCCACAACCAGCTTGATCACTTTCTTTGCAGGGATTTCGATGGCAGCGCCAGTCGAAGGGTTACGGCCGGTACGGGCAGGACGCTCGGTCACTTTCAGTTTGCCGATACCTGGCAGAGTGATTTCGCCGCCGTTTTCCAGCTGATCAGCAACGATTTGGCCCAGTTGGTCCAGAGCGTTACGCGCGGTGGTTTTTGGCGCGTCGATAGCTTCAGCGATGTCGGCGATCAGTTGGTCTTTAGTAAGAGCCATGTAGTGTTCCTTCCCTATCAAATTCATATGGATTGCAGAGTGCAGTGTCAGCCATCGAGCCCGATCTTCTGGATCTGGCACCCTCGGCGATAACCGCGACGAGTCGGGTTATAGATACCGAAATCAGGGTTTGGTTCGACCTGACAATTGCTGACTGCACGCTTAACGCAGTGACTTCGCGTAAGACCGGGCAAAACTAGCACAGAGACGGGGAAATATCCGCCTCTAGCTACCCATTTGGTCAGCTTTATTGCTCTAAATCGGGAAAAAAATGCATAAGCGCCGCCGGTCGCCCGGGATTTGACCTTCGCAACGCGCCAAAACCAGTGGTTGCGGTACACTTGGCGCTTTTTCGGGGAGCTCGCCCTGCTCTCTCCAACCAGCCGCCCCCATCAGCCGAGAAGCCCATGCCGATCCGTCATTGCATCGTCCACCTGATCGACAAAAAACCCGACGGCACGCCCGCAGTTCTTCACGCTCGCGACTCTGAACTGGCCGAGTCCGCCGCCATCGAGAACATGCTCGCCGACCTCAACGAGAGCTACAACGCCAAGCAAGGCAAAGCCTGGGGGCTGTTCCATCCGGAGTCCGGTGCCTTTCCATTCAGCGGCTGGCTGAAGGAATATCTCGAGGGTGGCCAAGACTTCACTGCCTTCAGCCGTGTGGCGGTGGAACACCTGCAAAAGCTGATGGAAGAATCCAACCTTTCGGTCGGCGGCCACGTGTTGTTTGCTCATTATCAGCAAGGCATGACCGATTACCTGGCCATCGCCCTGCTGCACCACAGCGAAGGCGTGGCAGTGACCGACCAACTCGACGTAACTCCGTCCCGCCACCTGGACCTGGGCCAGTTGCACCTGGCGGCGCGCATCAACGTCTCCGAGTGGCAGAACAACAAACAGTCCAAGCAGTACATTTCCTTCATCAAAGGCAAGAACGGCAAAAAGGTTTCGGAATACTTCCGTGACTTCATTGGCTGCCAGGAAGGCGTCGACGGCCCGGGTGAAACGCGCACCTTGCTCAAGGCGTTCAGCGATTTCGTTGAAAGCGAAGACCTGCCGGAAGACGACGCCCGCGAGAAGACCAAAACCCTGGTCGACTATGCCAGCAGCCAGGCCAAACTCGGCGAGCCCATGGGCCTGGAAGAACTGTCCGGTTTGATCGACGAAGAACGCCCGAAAGCCTTCTACGATCACATCCGCAACAAGGATTACGGCCTGTCGCCGGAGATCCCGGCCGATAAGCGCACCCTGAATCAGTTCCGCCGTTTTACGGGCCGCGCCGAAGGCCTGTCGATCAGCTTCGAAGCGCACCTGCTGGGCTCAAAGATCGAGTACGACGAAGAAGCCGGCACGCTGATCATCAAAGGTCTGCCGACCTCGCTCACCGACCAGCTCAAGCGACGCAACTGATGCTTGGCAACGTACTGAAGAAATTCCTGCTGATCCTGCTGGTGGTTTTGGTCTATCAGAACTGGGGCAAGATCGAGCGGGTGTTCAACCCTTCGCAAGTGGTGTCCGAGCAGACTCAGGCCAAAGCCAACGTCGTGCTCTACGCCACCGAATGGTGTGGCTACTGCAAACTGACCCGGCGTTTTCTCGACCAGAAAGGCATTCCGTACAAGGAATTCGATATCGAGAAGGATGCGGTGGCGCGCAAGGACTATGAAGCCCTGGGTGGTGGCGGCATTCCAATTATCGATGTGAACGGAACGCTGATTCGCGGGTATGACCCGGACGCGATTCTGGCGGCGCTGAAATAATCATGCGGGAGCGAGCAAGCTCGCTCCCGCAGGGGATTTTCAGCAGGCTTCGATGCGAAAACCAAACCGCGGAAAGTGCACATGCACCACGCCGCCACGTTCGTCCTCACGACGCACGATCAACTCTTCGCGACCGGCAAACAACAACTCGCCCTTCACCGGATCAACGCCATAGTCCGTAGCGGCGATCACCACCTGCTGACCCGCCTCGAACCCGTTTGGATCAACGAACTGCTCATCCGGCAATGCCGCTGGCGTGGCATTGCGCGCAACGTCCAGCGCTTCCTCGGATGTCATCTCGCTGGATGCGCCATGACCAAAGCCCAGCACCCGTGCGTGCCACGCAGTGACTGCCGGGTATGCGTCGACCAATGGCGCAGTGACCGGTGTAGCCTTGAGGAACCACAAGGAATGCGCCAGGGCAAAGTCGGCAATCGACGGCTCGCCAAACAGGAAGTCGCCCTGCTCGCGCTGCAATTGCAGTTCCAGGCGCGACATGATGGTGGGCCACTGATGCTTGGCCAGCTCGGCAGACAGTTTTGTCGCACTGCCACCGCTGAACAATCCGGCGCGGTCGGCGAGAAACGCCTTGATCGCTTCCGGCGGCAAACTACCGAAGCGCACAGCGACCGATTCCGGCTGAAACACCAGGCTGACCGCATGCTGAAACACCACCGAATCGGCCCATGTGGCGAACGAAGCGGCGATCATTTCCTGCCCTTCCGGGAAGAACGCCGGCAGGGCTTTTTCCTGTTCCAGTCGACGGGCAATCAACGCTGTATCGCAATAAATATCCGCGCCGATCTGCAACACCGGGGTCTTGCGGTAACCGCCAGTCAGCGCCGTGAGATCAGGTTTTGGCATCACCGGGGAAATCTTCACCGAGCGCCAGGACAGTCCCTTGAAACCCAGCAGCAAGCGGGCTTTTTCGGCAAAAGGGGACGTCGGGTAATGATGAAGAATCAACTCGGACATGCTCGGCTCCGCCGCAAAGATCAGGAATCCGCAGCTTAGCGCGCAATCACTTGGCAGCCTACAGATCTGCCTGATGGGAACCAATCAGTCAGATTGATAAGCCGGCAGCGGCGCTCGCCACCAGACATTCCTTGGCGCTTTTCCTGAGTTTTTTGATCAGCCGTTCCTGGCGCAACGCTTCGCTTTTGTCGCGACAGGCTTCGGTGTAAACCAGCGCCATGGCCGGGCTGGAAAGAAAGAAGCGTGCGCCCTTGCCACTTTGATGCTTGGCGAAGCGACGCACGGGATCGTCACTGATCCCGCAATAAAGCGAACCATTGGCCGCGCGCACGAGGTAGACGAACCAGGGTTTGCTCGCGGGTGTTTCGACGTCGGCAGGGTTTTCGCTGAGGGAGGTCACGTGACGATCAGGGCTTGAAAGGAAACAAGCCGCGATCTTATCAGCGACTGGCCTGAAATGCCTTCAGCCCCTTCAGGGCCTGAGCGCGGACGGCGTTGCGCACCAAGGGTGTCCAGCCGAGCAGCAATCCCTTGAAACCCAGGGCCTGACGCGACCAGGTCCACATATTGAAGCTGTCGTGATGCTCGCAGATCTTGCCGTCGCGGAAGACGAAACGTGCCTGAATGTCGTTGACCACGATATTACCGGTCTGGCTGAACAGATAGGTCGCGACCCAATGCGCGCCGCCGGTGCGCTCGTCAGCACGAACGTTGTCGAAGGTCAGGGAAAAATCCTTGGCCCGGGTGGTGAGCATGCGCCACATATCGCCAGCCTCACGACCGCGAAGCTCTCCGAACGCCGGATCGCTGAACACCACGTCATCGGTGTAACAGGCCGCCATGGCCTCGGCATCCAGACGCTGGAAGGCTTGGTAAAAGCGGGTGATCAATGCGCTGTGGGCTTCACTCATGTGCAGGCTCCCTGGGTTGCAAAATGGCTTCGTGAGATTGCCTGCACGATAGTCTGCAACCGCATCGAACACTATCGGCATTCATGAAGAAAATAACGCAATTGCTTGCTCAGCCATTGCTAGCAGGCCATTCCGCTTTCACGGGCGTAGGAAAAAAGATCGACATCAGTGGAAACGCCGAGCCTGTGCATGGCCATGTTTTTCTGTTTGCTGATGGTCGACACACTGCGCTTGAAATGACCGGCGATTTCGCTGACGGTCATACCGCTGGCCAGCATGCGCACCACTTCATACTCCTTGGCCGACAGCGGCGACTCGTGCAACTTGCTGCTGGAATTGGCCAGCAGCGTACGCAGTGACTCACTGAGATAGTGACGCCCCTCCTCCACGGCGTTGATTGCCAGAGGCAAATCGGTCGCCGATGCAGTTTTGGCAACAATGGCCATGACCCCTTGAGCCAGTGCGGCCCTTGCCGTCACCACACTGTTAAACATGGTCACCAGGATGATGGGCAGATCGGGGTAGTAGCGTCGAACGGCACTCAACATTTTCAAGCCATCGGCCTGCTGCCCACCCGGCATGGAGAAGTCAGTGATCAGCAGATCGCAAGGCGTGTTTGAAAGCATATCCATCAGGCTGTCGGCTCCATCAGCCTCACCGACAATCACGCATCGCCTACAGGCATTGATGAGTATGCGCAGTCCGACAAGAACGACGGAATGGTCGTCAGCAATAACGACTCGCATTGTGGGATACCTCCTGCAAATGACGGAAAGGCCCGGAAAATAGCGCCGTTCTTTGCTTTCCCACAACGCCCCGGAAAAACGTCCTACCTCGCGTCATCAATGTAATCAAGGGTCTGGCTTTTTACCGCGCAAACAAACAGAAAACTCCTACGCCGATCCGCGCATACGGCTACAGAAAAGAGTGCAAAACCCTTAGTGCACGTCGAAAGGAATCGTCAGGGATTCCGCAACACCTGTTCATAAACCCTGCCGCGCTTTTCGTATTTGTTGCATTCCAGCCGCTGCTCCCACCGGATTTAATTGCGCCTCCTCATTCTCGATCAGTCATCCGAGTGATGCCGACGGATCTTTGTTCGAAACAATCAACGGGACGCCTCATAACGATGTCTTTTTCCTTTTCGCGTTATCTGCTCAGTACCGGTATCGGCGCTATTGCACTGCTGCTGGCAGCCCAGGCAAAGTCCGACGGCATGGTCCCCAGCACCTCCGTAGTGATCGTCAATGAGGACGACGGCGAGGCGTCAGTGACGGTGACCAACACCGATGCCAGCCTGGCGTTGCTGCACGTCACCCTTGAACACATTCCGGAGGACAACGAGCCCCTGGTATTCGTGACCCCGCCGCTGTCACGCGTCGAGGCGTCCAAAACCCAACTCGTGCGCTTCATTCTGCAATCGGAAAAGCCCTTGCTCACTCAACGTTTGAAGCGAGTGATTTTCGAAGGCATTCCTCAAGGTCAATCAGCCCCAGAAGCCGGACATGCCAAGGTCGGCGTGACAGTGCGGCAAAACCTGCCGTTGATTCTTCATCCCAAGGGCCTGGCGACCAATCGCACCCCGTGGACCGACCTGCAATGGTCACTGAAGGACGGCCAACTGACGGTGCACAACGACACGCCGTATGTCGTACGACTGGCTCAGGAGCTGCAGTTGCTACCATCCGCTGGCGGCGCGATGTTGCCAAAAACATACGTGTTGCCCGGAGAACGGATCAGCGTTGCCGTGCCGGCAGGCGACGTTACTCGGGTGCGCTTCCAGCCGGCCACTGTCTATGGCTTTGCGGTGCCGCACTACGAGGCGCAGGTCAAGCCATGAAGCGAATCTGAAGCCGCCAACGCACCAGCATCCCCAAGTGAACCCATGAACACAGTAACGATTTACCGTGACAGCGAAGCCGTGCCCGCCATTCGGGTCAGTCGCCCGCCTCTGTTCCGCCCTTGGGCCAAGGTAGCGCTTGGGCTGGCCAATTCTTTGGTACTTGTCGAGGCTTGGGCGGGTGCCATCGTCGAAAAGCCGTTGCTGACGTCGTTCGACAAAAAAACCCTGCAGCAACGTGGCATTGATCCGGCCCTGGCCGCACTGTTGCTGGTTGCACCGCGCTTCACCGTCGGCCAACACCCCGTCACCCTTACAGTCAACGGTCAGCGTCGTGGACGGGCGGACGCGGCGATCAATGCTGACGGCGATGTGTGTTTTGATCGTGCCCTGCTCGATGCAGCAAACCTGAACGTGCCCGCCGTCCCCCAAGTAAACGACAAGCGCTGTTTCGATGTGCTTGGCACCTGGCCGCAAACGCTGATTGAACATGATCCGGCAAACCTTGGCCTTACCCTGATCGTTCCCACCGACGCGATCCGTCCGGCTTCCCGGGACTTTTCCGGCTATCAAACCGGTGGTGTTGCCGGTGTGCTCAACTACGACGTCAACAGTCTGTACAGCCTCAATGGCGACCAGTCGAGCCGCTACATGTCGGCCAACACCGAAGTTGGTTTCAACGCCGGAGACTGGATCGTGCGCAGTCGTCAGGTGCAGACCTGGCAGGAGGATGTGACCCGCACGAGCCATCTGGCAGCGTATGCCCAACGCACGTTCGCCAGTCATGAGACGGTATTGCAGGCCGGTCAGATCAACCTTTATAACCCGGTCCTCGCCGGTGCGCAGATTACTGGCGTGCAGGTCATGACCGAGCAGGCTCTGCAAGTCGAAGGACAAACGGCGATCATCGAAGGGATTGCGCGCAGTCAGGCGCAGATCGAGGTTCGGCAGAACGGTTCGCTGATTCACTCGACAGTGGTGCCCGCCGGCCCGTTCTCGCTGAACGATGTACGCCGGCTTAACAATCGCTCCGATGTTGAGGTGACGGTAAAGGAAGACGACGGCAATGAGCGGCGTTTCACGGTGCCCGCCGCGATGCTCGGTATCGGCCTGCCCGCGCCTGGCTATTCGCTGGCTGTCGGTCAGGTGCGCAGCACTGGTGATGCACGGGACGGCAATCCATGGGTAATCAGTGGCGGGTGGAGCGGCGCACTGGATCCACAGCTACTGCTCAGCGCAGGCCTGACGGGTGCTGCCGACTACCGTGCGGCAGGCGTCAGCCTGGGTCTTCTGCCATCGACCGAAACGCAGATCCAGACCTCTCTTCTGAGCGCGCAAGCCGCAGGTAACGAGCCTGCAAAGGGACTTCAGGCTGACCTGAGTGTTTCCCATCGCTTCAACGATCAGTGGTCGCTCAACGCGGGAAGTTCCTACCGGACCTTCGGCTATCGCGAACTCGAAGACACAGTGCTCGATAAGAAGTCCGACGGCAGCAAGTCCCGCTACCGCGACCAACAGAGCGCCGCATTGACCTGGTCACACCCAAACTTCGGCGCATTCAGCAGCGGCATCAGCCGCTCCAGCTCATTCGACGGCCAAAGCAGCAACCGCGCCCTGGCGTCCTGGGGCACCAACATTGCCGGGGTGTCTGTTTCGGCGACCGCCGAATGGCAGGTCAGCGGCTCAAAGCGACGTGATGACAGCGTGTACCTGAGCCTGAGCATTCCCTTGGGCGAGAGCCGTCGAGCCCGAACGTGGGTACGCAATACCGGTGGCGAATACCGCAGCGGCGTTGGCCTGAACGAGCGGGTCAATGATCAATTCGGTTACCGCATCGGCGTCGAACACGACACCCGAGACAAGCAAGTGCAGTCCTCTGCCGGTGTTTCTTTGTTGCCGCGCTACAGCCAGCTGGACCTGAGTTACACGCGCTCCGATACCGAACGCTCCAGCTACATGGGCGGAGCCCGCGGCGCTGCCGTGCTGCACGGCGGTGGCTTGACCCTGTCGCCCTATTCGGTGCGTGACACCTTCGCGCTGCTCTCGGTGGGTGATCTGGATTCGATCAAAGTAACCACACCCAGCGGGCCGGTCTGGACCGACTGGCAAGGTCAGGCGGTGGTCTCCCAGGTCTCGGCTTATGGCCGCAGTGCGGTGGAAGTCGATACGCGTTCTCTGGCGCGCAATGTCGATATCAACAACGGGCTGGCGGTAATTTCAGCCGGGCGCGGTGCCGTCGACAAAGTCGAATTCGGGGTCACGCTGACCCGCAGAGCCTTGCTCAAGGTCACCACAAGTGACGGCGCGCCGTTGCCACGTGGCGCCATGGTGAACACCGCGGACGGCGAGTTTGTCACGCTGGTTCAGGACGGCGGCCTGGTGTTTCTACCCAACGTCCTCGCTACCGGCACGCTGTGGATAACTACCCCAGGGATGGATCGCTGCCAACTCGACTTCGAGCTGCCGGCCAAGGCCGACACCCAGGCGTACTACGAGACCGCCGCCGCTCAGTGCCGAGCCCTTTGAGGATGACTTCATGAACCTGTCCCGCCATTTATTACCGGTACTCGTCCCCCTGACGCTGTTCGGCTTTACACCACAGGCCTGGTCACTGCCCGACGACTGTCGGCTCGACATAAGTCAGCCGGTACTCGATTTCGGTCTGATGAACCGGGCGATACGTCTCGACACCACACCTGTGCGCAACCTGGGTGAACGCCGCTTGAGCCTTAGCCTGAGCTGTGCACAACCCACCGACATGAGCCTGTTCTATCGAGCCATGGCGGCGACTGCCGAGCGCTATCACTTCGCCGAACACGGCAACTATGAAATGCGGATCAGCAATGGCGTACTCGATGGTCGCCCGGTGGATCTGGGGCTGATTTCTGCTGCCGGTCAAGCCCCTGTGCAAACCGCTTCGAGTGTTATCTGGCGCCCCGAGCACGGGATCGTACCGACAAGCGCCGGTGTACCCATCCGGGGCCACAATTTTTCGGCCCAACTGGAAGTCACTTCCTGGGTCCAGGAACAAGCGATGCAGGTGCGTGATGCGCTCACGTGGGAAACCACGGGTGTTTTCGATGCCGTCGCTGCGGGCCGATCCCGAGAGGCCACCCTGCGCGCCAGCTTTGCACCTGGGGCCTGCGAACCCGTGTTGTCCAATGCCGGCCTGGTCAACTTCGGCACCTTATCGCGGAGCGATTTGAATGCCGACAAGAGCACCCGGTTGCCCCCCAAAACCTTGTCGTTAAAGGTCGGCTGCGACGCGCCAACTCACTATGCCCTGGTGATGCATGACAACCGCGCCGGCTCGGCGACGGTCAACAGCGAGATTTACTATGGCCTGAGTATTGATAACCGCCACAACAAAATCGGTCTGTATTCGCTGAATGTCGACCCTGTCGATGTCACCGGCGACACCTTCCCCCGCCTGTATCGAACCGACTCCACAACCGCTGGGGCAGCCTGGAGCCCGGCCAACTCGAATCCGATTCCCATCGGCCAGAAAAGCTACCTCGGCTTTACCAATGTCGCAGGCAGCACTGCCGGCCCGATCGCGATCCAGAACCTCACCACCACGGTGACAGTGAACGCGGTCATTGCCCCCACCAAAAACCTGGACCTAAGCACGGCCGTTCAGCTGGACGGGTCGGGGACGATCGAAGTTTTTTACCTGTAACACCCAACCTACCTTGCCGGTCCCGGGGCGCATTCCCGTGCTCCGGGCCTGGCAAGGACAACAACAATAGAAAGGAAGATCCAAAATGAAAAAATACATCGCCGCACTTTCGACTACCGCCCTGATCAGCGTCGCGCCTTATGCCCTCGCTTCGTCGACTGATCTGATCGTCACCGGCACCATCACCCCGGTCGCGTGCACACCGAGCCTGTCCAACGGAGGTATCGTGGACAACGGCAAGATTTCGGCAAAGGACCTCAAGCCAACCCTGGACACGCTGGTTGGCAAGCATCCGCTGCAATTGACCGTAACCTGTGATGCACCGGCTCAGTTCGCGCTCAACCCAATCGATAACCAGGCAGGTACCGAATCGGCAAGGACGTGGTTCGGTCTCGGGCTAACCGATGCTGGCGAAAAACTGGGCTGGGTTCGGGTTGAGGTCAAAAACACCATTGCAGATGGAGTAGTGGCACATGCAATTGATTCCGACGATGACGGTAAAACCTGGAAGCGCACCTGGGTCTCCAGCCCTGGGTATCTCCTGTCGACCGGCTCTGCCACCGACCCAAGCACTCCGATTGCAGTGCAGGCCCTGACGATGGACTTCGAGGTCGAGACCCGTATTGCTCGAGCCGACAGTCTGACCCTGACCGACGAGGTCACGCTGAACGGCTCCGCCACGTTTGAAATGAAGTACCTGTAAGGCAATCCCGCCGGGCCACTCGCAGCATTTTGCGAGTGGCCCGGCATCTATCTACAGACGCACCGATCAGACTTTTTCGCTGACGACCTGTACGTACAACGCACGCCCGGCGCCGAGACCGGCAATGATCGCGCCGCTGCCGATGACCGCGAAAATCCAGCCGATGGCTGACCAGCCGCCGGTCCAGTCATGCACGATGCCCACCGCGAACGGCCCCATCGACGCCAGGGTGTAGCCGAAACCCTGGGCCATGCTCGACAGGTTTGCCGCCACGTGTGAATCCCGCGAGCGCAACACGATCAGAGTCAATGCAAGACTGAACGTGGCACCCTGTCCCAGCCCCAGCACGATCGCCCAACCCCACAAGCCTTCAATCGGCGCATACAGGCAGCCGAACAGGCCGCCGAGGGTCAACGCCATCACAATCAAAATCGCCAGACGCTGATCCTTGCCGCGAGTCGCCAGCCACGGCGCCGCCAGGGAGCTGATCAGTTGAACGATCACCGAACCCGACAGCACCAACCCTGCCTGAGTCGGGGTAAGACCACGACCGATCAGGATCGACGGCAACCAACCGAACACGATGTAGGCCAATGACGATTGCAGGCCCATGTACAAGGTCACTTGCCAGGCCAGCGGGTCGCGCAGCAAACCGCGAACGCGATAAGCAACGTTGTGCGCACCGTGTTTCTGGCCGACTTGCGGTAACCAGAACACTGCGGCGGCCAGCGCTGGAATCACCCAGAAACCCAGGCCCAAGGCCCAGCTCTTTTCGAAGTGTTCACTGAGCGGCACGGTCGCCCCCGCCGCCATCGCTGCGCCCAGGCACAGGGCCATGGTGTACACGCCGGTCATGGTGCCGGCCTGTTTCGGGAAGTCGCGCTTGACGATGCCCGGCAGCAGCACACCGATCACGCCGATGCTGGCACCGGCCAGCACACTGCCGGCGAACAAGCCGATTTCGCCAAACGAGCTGCGCAGAATGATACCGCCCGCGAGTGTCAGCAGAATGCCCAGCACCACGCGCTCGGCGCCGAAACGTCGCGCCAGCAGCGGCGCCAGTGGCGCGAACAGGCCGAGGCAAAGCACTGGCAATGTTGTCAGCAAACCGGCCTGGGAGGCCGACAGACCGAGGGATTTCGACACTTCGCTGAGCATCGGTGCCATGCTCGATAACGCCGGGCGTAGGTTCAGCGCCACCAGCACCAGGCCCAGCAGCAACAGCCATGGCCGACGCAAGGCCGGGTGGGGTTGCTGGACCTGTTCGTCATCGGCCTCAGCGTCGATCAGCAGCTCTTCCAGCTCCGCCGCGCGCTTGGTTTCTGCGATCTTGCCTTGGTTGCTGGGCATGGTGTTCTCGGTTTCAAGGTTCATTGATCAACTGCCTCGACAGCGCTTTGGCCCGTTCCGGGTCACGTTGTTCGACGGCATCGAGCAGTTCGATGTGCAGGTCGAACACTTCCTGGCGTCGGGGAGTGATGTTCAGGCAGTGGCGTAATTGCGCACCGACCACGCTGGAAAAATAGCGATACAACTCGCTGAGCGTCGGATTGTGCGCGGCGTCCACCAAGCGGCGATGGAACACCAGATCGCAAGCGATGTAGGTGTCGAGGTCGCCGTGATAGTGACTGCCGCTGACACCCAGTGCTTCGCGCAGCGCCACCAGATCCTCATCGGTGCGACGCAACGCAGCCAGGCCGATGGCCTCGACTTCGAGGATGTGCCGGGTCTCGCGCGCCTGCTCCCTTGAACAACTGGAGAGCGCCTTCAGGGTGTCCAGCGGATCAACCACCGCGCGCAGATAACTGCCGTCGCCCTGGCGGATCTCGATCAGCCCGGAAAACGCCAATACGCGCATGGCTTCACGCACGGTGTTGCGGCTGATGCCCAGCTCTGCCGACAGCTCAGGCTCGGTGGGCAAGCGCTGGCCGACTGTCCAGACGCCTTGGGTGATGCGCAGGCGCAACTGATCCAGGGCCTGATCGACCAGGGACCGTTTAACTAATGGAGAAATTTCAGACATAAGACTCGCCCTTTCATCCAATCATAGGATGAATTTTCTGACATGTTAGTCAGCTCCGTGTAGGACGGCAACCGCCTACGGTCATAGGGCAGGAAAGGAGCAGGATTTTCGACTGGTAAAAATTACCCTTTGAGGGTAATTTTAAGAGAAGGTTAATTAACGCTATGGAAAAGCACACACCCCATTACGACTTGGCGGTGATCAGGGAAGAAGTGCGCAGACTCGGCAGCGATGCATTTTCAATGACCGCTCGAGAGGGCGGCCGAAGAATGGGGCTGAGTCTGCCGCAGATGCTACGAACCGTTTATTTGCTTGAATTCCGGATGCTGCATAAATCGATGACGACCTATGCCGATCATCGAATCTGGCAAGACGTCTATCACACAACATTTCTGGATCGGGAGATTTACATCAAGGTGACTTATCGCCCGGGCGGTAGGCATCCAGTAATCTCCTTCAAGGAGAAAAACCAATGAAAACACAGCAATGCGTCAGCTGCGGCAGTCTCGACGGAATGCGGCACTTTGATGGACGCAGTTTCACTGTTGACTACAAACAGGCAGCACGACGGGTACACGACATTGCAGGCTGGGAATGCCAGGTCTGTGGCGAGATCGAATTCGATCATGACACCGACAGCGCCGAACGTTACTCCAATGCAAGCGATCGCCTGCTTGAAGACTACTTCCAGGTCATTGCCAGCGAGATGAAACGCATCCGCCGCAAACTGCACCTCACGCAGAAGGAAGCAGTGAAGCAACTCTCTGGCGGCGGGCACAATGCCTTTTCCCGCTATGAGCGCGGCGAGCTAGCCCCACCACAACCCCTGCTCACATTGATGCGCCTGCTGGATCGTCACCCTCACCTGCTCGCCGAAGTACAAGCGATGAACGAAGGTACCGAATTGCGGGAGTTACTGGCCGAGCGCTTTCCTGAGCACGAAACGGCACAGATATCCTGAACCAGACTCCAGGCAAAAATAAACCCGGAACTCAGTCCGGGTTTATTTCACTGCCAAGTGCCAATCAATGCAAAATCTGGCTCAAGAACAGCTTGGTCCGATCATTCTGCGGATTGTCGAAGAAGTCGTTCGGCGCAGCCTGTTCGACGATTTCACCCTTGTCCATGAAGATCACGCGGTTGGCCACGGTGCGGGCGAAGCCCATTTCGTGGGTCACGCAAAGCATGGTCATGCCGTCTTCGGCCAGGCCGATCATGGTGTCGAGCACTTCCTTCACCATCTCCGGGTCGAGCGCCGAAGTCGGTTCGTCGAACAGCATGATTTTCGGTTTCATGCACAGCGCACGGGCGATCGCCACACGCTGTTGCTGACCGCCGGACAGTTGCCCCGGATACTTGTGCGCCTGCTCCGGAATGCGTACGCGTTCCAGGTAGTGCATGGCGATTTCCTCGGCTTTGCGCTTGGGCATCTTGCGTACCCACATCGGCGCCAGGGTGCAGTTCTGCAAAATGGTCAGGTGCGGGAACAGGTTGAAGTGCTGGAACACCATGCCGACTTCACGACGGATCGCTTCGATCTGCTTGAGGTCGTTGGTCAGCTCCACGCCATCGACCACGATGCGGCCTTGCTGGTGTTCTTCCAGACGGTTGAGGCAGCGGATGGTGGTGGACTTGCCGGAACCCGACGGCCCGCACAGGACGATACGCTCGCCTTGCTTGACGTTGAGGTTGATGTCCTTCAGTACGTGAAACTGGCCGTACCACTTGTTCACGCCCTGCATCTGAATAATGCCTTCAGGGCTCACAGGCTGTTTGATTGCTTCGCTCATAAAAGAACTCCTAACGCTTGTGGCCAGTGTCGAGCTTACGTTCCAAATGCATGGAGTAGCGCGACATACCAAAACAGAAAATCCAGAACACCAGGGCTGCGAACACATAGCCTTCAGTGGCCATGCCCAGCCATTTCGGGTCGGCGGCGGCTTGCTTGACGCTGTTGAGCAGGTCGAACAGGCCGATGATGATCACCAGGCTCGTGTCCTTGAACAGCGCAATGAAAGTGTTGACGATGCCGGGGATCACCAGCTTCAGGGCTTGCGGCAGAATCACCAGGCCCATGCTGCGCCAGTAACCGAGGCCCATCGCCGCAGCCGCTTCGTACTGACCTTTAGGGATCGCTTGCAGGCCACCGCGCACCACTTCGGCCACGTAGGCCGACTGGAACAGGATCACGCCGATCAGCGCCCGCAGCAGCTTGTCGAAGTTCATGCCTTCAGGCAGGAACAACGGCAGCATCACCGAAGACATGAACAGCACCGTGATCAACGGCACGCCGCGCCAGAATTCGATGAAGGTCACGCAGACCACACGAATCGCCGGCATGTTCGAACGACGGCCCAGCGCCAGGACAATCCCCAGCGGCAACGCGCCGGCGATACCGACGGTGGCGATCACCAGGGTCAGCATCAGGCCGCCCCACTGGCTGGTCGCCACGGCAGGCAAGCCCAATACGCCGCCGTGCAGCAGGCACCAGGAAATGATCGGGTACAGCACCAGGAAGCTCAGGCCGTATACCGCTTTACGCGGGAAGCGCGAAATGAACAACGGTGCCACGCCAATGACCGCCAACCACACGGTCAGGTCCACGCGCCAGCGCAGTTCCGGTGGGTAGTAGCCGTACATGAACTGGCCGAAACGCTGCTGGATGAACACCCAGCAGGCGCCGTCCTTGGTGCAGTCGGCGCGGGTGGTGCCGACCCAGTTGGCGTCGATGATCGCCCACTGCAGGATCGGTGGAACCACCAGGTAGATCAGGTAAAACGCGAACAGGGTCAGCAGGGTGTTGAGCCAACTGGAGAACATGTTCGCGCGCATCCACGCCACCACGCCGATGCTGCTGCTCGGTGGGGGCATGTCAGGTTTGAAAGTATGAGTACTCATGCGCTTTTCCTTACCGCTCGATCAGCGCAATGCGCTTGTTGTACCAGTTCATCAGCAGGGAAATGCTGATACTGATCGCCAGGTACACGCTCATGGTGATGGCAATCACCTCGATCGCCTGCCCGGTCTGGTTCAGCACCGTACCGGCAAACAACGACACCATTTCCGGATAACCGATACCGGCCGCCAGCGAGGAGTTTTTCGCCAGGTTCAGGTATTGGCTGGTCAGCGGCGGGATGATCACGCGCAGGGCTTGCGGGATGATCACCTTGCGCAGGGTCGGACCGTTGCGCAGGCCGAGCGAGTGCGCCGCTTCGGTCTGGCCATGGCTGACCGACTTGATGCCCGAACGCACGATCTCGGCGATGAACGCCGCGGTGTAAACGGTCAAGGCCAGGGTCAGTGCCAGCAGCTCCGGGATCAGTACCCAGCCACCGACAAAGTTGAAGCCTTGCAGCTTCGGCATTTCCCAATGCACCGGCGCGCCGAAAATCAGTGCGCACAAGGCCGGGATCACCAGGAACAACGCCAGGCCGACCCAGAACTTGTGGAACGGTACGCCAGTCGCTTCGAAGCGCTTGGTGGCCCAGCGGTTCATCAGCACGATGGCGACGATGGCGACCACGACGCTGATCACAAACGCCCAGAACCCGTCGGCCATCAGCGCGGCCGGCATGTTCAGGCCACGGCTGCTGACGAAGAAGGTGTCACCGAAGTTGTGGCTGTTGCGTGGTCCCGGCATGGTCAGGAACACGGCGAAGTACCAGAACAGGATCTGCAGCAGCGGCGGAATGTTACGGAAAACTTCCACATAAACTGTCGCCACTTTGGCGATGATCCAGTTCTTCGACAGCCGTGCCACACCGACGATGAAACCGAGGATCGTCGCCAGGATCACGCCAATGAAGGTCACGAGCAGGGTGTTGAGCAGACCGATGACAAACACTCGGGCATAGCTGTCCGATTCGGTGTAGTCGATCAGGTGTTGAGCGATGCCGAAACCGGCACTGCGCTCCAGAAAGTCGAAACCGGAGGTAATGCCCCGGTGCTGAAGGTTGGTTTGCGTGTTGTCGAACAGAAACCAGCCTAACGAGACCACCCCGATAATCGTGATGATCTGGAATACCCACGCACGCACTCGTGGATCGCTGAGGCTGAGCCTCTGCTTTGGTGCGCCGATTGAATTTTGCATGAAGTGCCCCGGAAATAATGGAACAGAACATCACCCGGTGGTTGGCCCACCGGGTGATAGAACCATCAGCGCACTGGTGGTGCGTATTGGATGCCGCCAGCGTTCCACAAGGCGTTCAGCCCGCGGTCGATTTCCAGCGGAGTGTTCTTGCCGAGGTTTTTCTCGAACACTTCACCGTAGTTGCCGACTTGCTTGACGATCTGTACGACCCAGTCTTTCTTCACTTTCAGGTCTTTGCCGTATTCACCGTCGGTACCCAGCAGACGGGCTACGTCCGGGTTCTTGGTGGCCTTGGCTTCAGCTTCGACGTTCTTCGAAGTGATGCCGGCTTCTTCAGCGTTGAGCATGGCGTAGCCAGTCCAGCGCACGATGGCCAGCCACTCGTCGTCGCCATTACGTACGACCGGGCCCAGAGGTTCTTTGGAAATGGTTTCCGGCAGAACCACGTAGTCCTTCGGCGAAGCCAGCTTGCTGCGCTGGGCGAACAGTTGGGACTTGTCGGAGGTCAGCACGTCGCAACGACCGGATTCCAGCGACTTGGCGCTTTCATCGGAGGTGTCGAAAGTGATCGGGGTGTATTTCAGACCGTTGCCGCGGAAGTAGTCGGAAACGTTCAGCTCGGTGGTGGTACCGGCCTGGATGCAGATGGTCGCGCCATCCAGTTCTTTAGCGCTTTTCACGCCCAGCTTGTTGTTTACCAGGAAGCCGATGCCGTCGTAGTAAGTGATGAAGCCCGGGAATTTCAGGCCCATGCCCGCGTCACGGGAGCTGGTCATGGTGGTGTTGCGCGACAGAATGTCGATTTCGCCGGACTGCAGCGCGGTGAAGCGCTCCTTGGCGTTCAACTGGCTGAACTTGACCTTGGTCGCGTCGCCGAAGACGGCAGCGGCAACAGCGCGGCAGTAGTCAGCATCGATACCAACGATCTTGCCGGTGGAGTCTGGAACCGAGAAGCCAGGCAGGCCATCGCTGACGCCGCACTGTACGAAACCTTTCTTCTGCACTGCATCCAGAGTCGCGCCCGCCTGAGCGAACCCACTGACGCCGAGTACTGCGGCTGCAGTCACGACTGCCAGGGTGGATTTCAACATCTTCATTCAAACCTCCAGTTTTGCTCTTGTTGTGTCGGAGCGTGAGTCCAGTCGCACCCTTTTGAGGCGTTGTTGACCCGTGTTGGCTTTTTTGAGGGTCAACCGACGTAGGACCGTAGCCATGAGTCTAGTAGGAGAAAATCCACATAATGGACAACTCACTTCTCACCAATCGGCCGAACGGGCTGTAGCCCTTTCACGTTCGCGAAGCCCGTAGCGGCCGCTGGCGAACATCCATCACCGGATTTTGTAATCCCACCACCAACCTTGGCCTGATAGTGTTACCGACAGACGTGGGATTATTCGTACAGACATCGCCATAGCAAAGCCCGTACCACACCGGCCGCTAAAGCGGTTAAGCGACAGGTCAATAGCAAAAGTTGTAGCCTTGCGACATCTTCGTAACTGATCAACCAGACGCGCACTGAGACTTCGCACTCAATCAGAGCGCACGCACAAAATTGGAGCAGACATGACCGAGCCCTTGATTCTTCAGCCCGTAAAGACCGCAGACGCCTGCGTGATCTGGCTGCACGGCCTGGGCGCCGACCGCTACGACTTCCTGCCGGTAGCCGAAGCCCTGCAGGAAACCTTGCTGAGTACCCGATTCGTTCTACCCCAGGCACCGACCCGCGCCGTCACCATCAACGGCGGCTACGAGATGCCGAGCTGGTACGACATATTGGCCATGAGCCCGGCGCGCGCGATCAATCGCGAGCAACTGGAAGCGTCTGCGGATCGGATCATTGAATTGATCGAAACGCAGCGAGCCAGCGGAATAGACGCCTCGCGAATTTTCCTGGCAGGTTTTTCCCAGGGTGGCGCCGTGGTGTTTCACACCGCATTCCTGAAATGGCAGGGACCACTCGGTGGCGTACTTGCCCTCTCTACTTATGCGCCGACTTTCAGTGATGAACTGCAATTGTCCGCCAGCCAGCAACGTATTCCGGTGCTTTCGCTGCACGGTCAGTACGATGACGTGGTGCAAAACTCGATGGGCCGCAGTGCCTGCGAGTATTTGAAGCAGCATGGTGTCACCGTGACATGGCAGGAATACCCAATGGGCCACGAAGTGTTACCCGAGGAGATCCGCGACATCGGCGTCTGGCTCGCCGAGCGCTTGCGATAAGCCTTTTATGTTGATTTCTTTGCTTAAAAGCACCCTTTGATCCATCCCACTACGCCGCGCCCGATTCTTGCATTACACTGGCCGGCGTACATTCCTTAACCAATTGATGAGATGACCGTGCTCAAAGCACTCAAGAAAATGTTCGGTAAAAGCGAGACTGAGCAACTCGCGCCAGTCCCCAGCGCTCCGTCTCACACCCCCAGCCACCGCACCGACGGTAATCAGCCTGGCCGGACCGCCCCCGCAGCGGCACCGAAACACGAGCCGGCCATCGAGCCAGCGGCGCAAACAGTGGCCGAACAACCGCGCAGCGAAACGCCCAAGCCAGCCAAGCCGCGCCGCGAACCGAAGCCAAAAGCTCCGGTCATCCCATGGAAACTCGAAGACTTCGTCGTCGAACCCCAGGAAGGCAAAACCCGCTTCCACGATTTCAAACTCGCTCCTGAATTGATGCACGCGATCCAGGACCTGGGCTTCCCGTATTGCACGCCGATCCAGGCGCAGGTGCTGGGTTTCACCCTCGCCGGCAAAGACGCCATCGGCCGCGCCCAGACCGGTACTGGCAAAACCGCTGCGTTCCTGATCTCGATCATCACCCAGTTGCTGCAAACCCCGCCGCCAAAAGAGCGCTACATGGGTGAGCCACGGGCGCTGATCATCGCGCCGACCCGCGAACTGGTGGTGCAGATCGCCAAGGACGCCGCTGACCTGACCAAATACACCGGCCTCAACGTCATGACGTTCGTGGGCGGCATGGACTTCGACAAGCAGCTCAAGCACCTCGAAGCCCGCCACTGCGACATCCTCGTGGCCACGCCCGGCCGCCTGCTGGACTTCAACCAGCGCGGCGACGTGCATCTGGACATGGTCGAAGTGATGGTGCTGGACGAAGCCGACCGCATGCTCGACATGGGTTTCATCCCGCAAGTGCGCCAGATCATTCGCCAGACCCCACCGAAGAACGAGCGTCAGACACTGCTGTTCTCCGCGACCTTCACTGAAGACGTGATGAACCTGGCCAAGCAATGGACCACCGACCCGTCGATCGTCGAGATCGAATCGCAGAACGTGGCCAACGAAAACGTCGAGCAGCACATCTACGCGGTGGCTGGTGCCGACAAATACAAACTGCTCTACAACCTGGTCAACGACAACGGTTGGGAGCGGGTGATCGTGTTTGCCAACCGCAAAGATGAAGTGCGACGCATCGAAGAACGCCTGGTGCGCGATGGCATCAACGCCGCGCAACTGTCCGGCGACGTGCCGCAGCACAAACGCATCAAGACTTTGGAAGGCTTCCGCGAAGGCAAGATCCGCGTGCTGGTGGCGACTGATGTTGCCGGCCGTGGCATCCACATCGACGGCATCAGCCACGTGATCAACTTCACCCTGCCGGAAGTGCCGGACGACTACGTCCACCGCATCGGTCGTACCGGTCGCGCCGGTGCCGACGGCGTGTCCATCAGCTTTGCCGGTGAAGACGACTCCTACCAGCTACCGTCCATCGAGGCGTTGCTGGGCAAGAAAATCAGCTGTGAGACACCACCGACGCATCTATTGCGGGCGGTTGAGCGCAAACGTCCATAACGGACGACTTGCAGAAAAGGCGCAGCCGGAAACGGACTGCGCTTTTTTTTCGTCTGGTTTTTTCAGCAGGAGCTTGCTCGCGATAACTAAAAGTCCATAATAGACAAATTAGTTTATATCCATCCCCGGAGCCGACCATGTCCAGTACGCCTCATGTGATCAATCAAGCCCAGGCTCGCGAATTGCTGGCGCAAGTCGACGTGCCGCAGATCCTGCGCAAAATGTTCCGTGACCTGGCGACCGGACAAGCCGTGCAACCGGCGCAGCAACTGGTGGAATTTCCGCAAGGCGCCGGCGACTTCATCAACTACCTGGGCGTGCTGGCCGAAGACGGCGTTTACGGGATCAAGACTTCGCCGTACATCGTCCGCGAGCAAGGCCCGCTGGTGACGGCGTGGACGCTGCTGATGTCGGCACAGACCGGCCAGCCGCTGCTGCTCTGCGATGCCGGTGAACTGACCACAGCCCGCACCGCCGCGACTACCGCAGTAGCGGTCGACGCTCTCGCGCCGCTCACCGCCACTCGCCTGGCCATCATCGGTAGCGGCAAAGTGGCCCAGGCGCATCTGCACTACGTGAAGCATCTGCGCGACTGGCAGAGCATCAGCCTGTACGCGCCGAACCTGAGCGATGATGTTGAAACCGCGACCCTGCTGAAAAGCATCGAGCCGCGCCTGAACATCGTCGACAGTCGCGAAGCCGCCGTTCAGGACGCCGACGTGATCATGCTCTGCACCTCGTCCGCTGGCCCGGTGATCGATCCATCGAGCCTGAACAAACCGGCCCTGATCACCTCGATCAGTACCAACGCCCCACGCGCCCACGAAGTGCCGCCGCAGAGCCTCAATGACATGCAGGTGTTCTGTGACTATCGCCTGACCACCCCGGGCTCGGCTGGCGAAATGCTGATTGCCGGTGAACAGCATGGTTGGGACAAGAGCGCGATTGTCGGCGATCTGGCGGACCTGATCAGCGAGAAGATCCAGCGTCCCGACTACGACCGTCATGTGTTCTTCCGTTCGATTGGTTTGGGCCTGGAAGACATTGCGCTGGCGAATGCGATCTACCAACTGCAGCGCTAACACCACAACCCCTTGTAGGAGCTGTCGAGTGAAACGAGGC
>NZ_JBSVXD010000101.1:0-22414 GCF_054070755.1 Pseudomonas sp. SDO5591_S426
CGGTTTGTCAGGTAGACCGAGGTGATGCTATCGCTGGCAAGCCAGCTCCCACAGGTATTGCATTGCAGTCAGCCGGACGGGTTTAGACGCCCAGGTAATCCAGGATCCCTTCGGCGGCATTACGGCCTTCGAAGATCGCTGTCACCACCAGGTCAGAACCGCGAACCATGTCGCCACCGGCGAAGATTTTCGGGTTGCTGGTCTGGTGCTTGTACTGGCCTTGTTCCGGGGCTACGACACGGCCCTGGCTGTCGGTCTGGATGCTGAACTGTTCGAACCACGGCGCCGGGCTTGGACGGAAACCGAACGCGATGACCACGGCGTCGGCCGGGATGATCTCTTCGGATCCCGGGATCGGCTCAGGGCTGCGACGGCCACGGGCGTCCGGTTCGCCGAGACGAGTCTCGACCACCTTCACGCCTTCGACTTTGTCCTCGCCAACGATGGCGATCGGCTGGCGGTTATAGAGGAATTTCACGCCTTCTTCCTTGGCGTTCTTCACCTCTTTACGCGAGCCCGGCATGTTCGCTTCGTCACGACGATAAGCACAGGTCACCGACTTGGCGCCCTGGCGGATCGAAGTACGGTTGCAGTCCATCGCCGTGTCGCCGCCGCCGAGAACCACGACCTTCTTGCCCTTCATGTCGACGAAATCTTCCGGCGACTTTTCAAAGCCCAGGTTGCGGTTGACGTTGGCGATCAGGAAGTCCAGCGCGTCGTACACGCCCGGCAGGTCTTCACCGGCAAAGCCGCCCTTCATGTAGGTGTAGGTGCCCATGCCCATGAACACGGCATCGTATTCTTCGAGCAGTTGCTCCATGGTCACGTCCGTGCCCACCTCGGTGTTGAGGCGGAACTGGATGCCCATGCCGCTGAAGACTTCGCGACGATTGCTCAGCACGGTCTTTTCCAGCTTGAACTCGGGGATGCCGAAGGTCAGCAGACCACCGATTTCCGGGTTCTTGTCGAACACCACCGGGGTCACGCCGCCACGCACCAGCACGTCGGCACAGCCCAGGCCCGCCGGGCCCGCGCCGATGATCGCGACGCGTTTGCCGGTCGGCTTGACCTTGGACATGTCCGGGCGCCAGCCCATGGCGAACGCGGTGTCAGTGATGTACTTCTCCACCGAACCGATGGTCACCGCGCCGAAGCCGTCGTTGAGGGTGCAGGCACCCTCGCACAGACGATCCTGCGGACACACTCGGCCGCAGACTTCCGGCAGGGTGTTGGTCTGGTGCGACAGTTCGGCGGCTTGGAGGATGTTGCCCTCGGCCACCAGCTTCAGCCAGTTGGGAATGAAGTTGTGCACCGGGCACTTCCATTCGCAGTACGGGTTACCGCAACCCAGGCAGCGGTGGGCCTGGTCGGCCGACTGCTGGGGTTTGAACGGTTCGTAGATTTCCACGAACTCTTTCTTGCGTTGACGCAACAGTTTCTTCTTCGGATCCTTGCGCCCGACCTCGATGAACTGGAAGTCATTATTCAGACGTTCAGCCATTTTAAAACCTCATCAAACTCTTCAGGCGCATATCACTGCGGGTTGGCACGGGTGCTGGAAAGCAACGATTTCAGGGTGGCAGCCTTGGGCTTGACCAACCAGAAACGGCGCAGGTAATCATCGAGGTTTTCGGCGAGGTTACGACCCCACTCGCTGTCGGTTTCCTCGACGTACTCATTCAGCACGCGTTGCAAATGGCTACGGTAGGCTTCCATCGCCTCGCCGCTGATCCGCTGGATTTCCACCAGTTCGTGGTTGACCCGGTCAACGAAGGTGTTGTCCTGGTCGAGCACGTAGGCGAAACCGCCAGTCATGCCTGAGCCGAAGTTGTAACCGGTCTTGCCCAGGACGCAGACGAAACCACCGGTCATGTACTCGCAGCAGTGATCGCCAGTGCCTTCCACCACGGTGTGGGCACCGGAGTTACGTACGGCGAAACGCTCGCCCGCGGTGCCGGCGGCGAACAGCTTGCCACCGGTAGCGCCGTACAGGCAGGTGTTGCCGATGATGGCACTGTCCTGAGTCTTGTAGACGCTGCCCTTCGGCGGAACGATGACCAGCTTGCCGCCGGTCATGCCCTTGCCGACGTAGTCGTTGGCGTCGCCTTCCAGGTACATGTTCAGGCCGCCGGCGTTCCACACGCCGAAGCTCTGCCCGGCAGTGCCCTTGAAGCGGAAGGTGACCGGCGCATTCGCCATGCCCTGGTTGCCGTGCTTACGGGCGATTTCACCGGAGATCCGCGCACCGATGGAACGGTCGCAGTTGCAGATGTCCAAGGCGAAATCGGCGCCGCTCAGGTCATTGATTGCCGAGGTGGCCATGTCGACCATTTTCTCAGCCAGCAGGCCTTTGTCGAACGGCGGGTTGCGTTCCACGCCGCAGAACTGCGGCTTGTCCGCCGGCACGTGGTCGCTGCCCAGCAATGGAGTCAGGTCCAGGTGATGCTGCTTGGCGGTCTGCCCTTCGAGGATTTCCAGCAGATCGGTACGGCCGATCAGCTCTTCGAGGGAGCGCACGCCCAGCTTGGCCAGCCACTCACGGGTTTCTTCTGCGACGTAGGTGAAGAAGTTCACCACCATGTCGACGGTACCGATGTAGTGATCCTTGCGCAGCTTCTCGTTCTGGGTCGCAACGCCGGTGGCGCAGTTGTTCAGGTGGCAGATGCGCAGGTATTTGCAGCCCAGGGCGATCATTGGCGCGGTGCCGAAGCCGAAGCTTTCAGCGCCGAGGATCGCAGCCTTGATGACGTCGAGGCCGGTTTTCAGGCCGCCGTCGGTTTGTACCCGGACTTTTCCGCGCAAGTCGTTGCCACGAAGGGTCTGGTGAGTTTCGGCCAGGCCGAGTTCCCACGGAGCGCCCGCGTATTTGATCGAGGTCAGCGGCGATGCACCGGTGCCGCCGTCGTAGCCGGAAATGGTGATCAAGTCCGCGTAGGCCTTGGCCACACCAGCAGCGATGGTGCCGACGCCCGCTTCTGCTACCAGCTTCACCGAGACCAGCGCCTTCGGGTTGACTTGTTTCAGGTCGAAAATCAGCTGCGACAAGTCTTCGATCGAGTAGATATCGTGGTGCGGCGGCGGCGAAATCAGGGTCACACCCGGCACTGCGTAACGCAGCTTGGCGATCAGACCATTCACTTTACCGCCCGGCAGTTGACCACCTTCGCCGGGCTTGGCGCCCTGGGCGACCTTGATCTGCAGCACTTCGGCGTTGACCAGGTATTCCGGAGTCACACCGAAACGGCCAGTCGCGACCTGCTTGATTTTCGAGCTCTTGATGGTGCCGTAGCGCGCCGGGTCTTCACCGCCTTCGCCGGAGTTGGAACGCGCACCGAGGCGGTTCATGGCTTCGGCCAGGGCTTCGTGAGCTTCCGGCGACAGGGCGCCCAGGGAGATACCGGCGGAGTCGAAGCGCTTGAGCACCGATTCCAGCGGTTCGATCTCGCTGATGTCCAATGGAGTGTCGAGGGTTTTGACTTTCAGCAGGTCGCGGATCATCGACACCGGGCGGTTATCCACCAGCGACGTGTATTCCTTGAACTTGCTGTAGTCGCCCTGCTGCACGGCGGCTTGCAGGGTGTTGACCACGTCCGGGTTGTACGCGTGATATTCGCCACCGTGGACGAATTTCAGCAAACCACCTTGCTGGATCGGCTTGCGCGGGCTCCAGGCTTCGGTGGCCAGGGCTTTCTGCTCGGCTTCGATGTCGACGAAACGCGCACCCTTGATACGGCTTGGCACGCCACGGAAGCTCAGGTTGCAGACTTCCTCGGACAGGCCGATCGCTTCGAACAGTTGTGCTCCGCGATAGGAGGTGATGGTCGAGATGCCCATCTTCGACAGGATCTTGAGCAAGCCTTTGGTGATGCCTTTACGGTAGTTCTTGAACACCTCGTAGAGGTCGCCCAGCACTTCACCGGTGCGGATCAGGTCGCCCAGCACTTCATAGGCCAGGAACGGATAAACGGCAGAAGCGCCGAATCCGATCAACACGGCGAAGTGGTGCGGATCGCGAGCGGTCGCGGTTTCCACCAGGATGTTGGAGTCGCAACGCAAGCCTTTTTCGGTCAGACGGTGATGCACCGCGCCGGTAGCCAGGGAAGCGTGGATCGGTAATTTACCCGGGGCGATGTGACGGTCACTCAGCACAACCTGGGTACGACCGGCGCGCACGGCTTCTTCAGCCTGATCGGCAACGTTGCGGATCGCCGCTTCGAGGCCGACGCTTTCGTCGTAGTTGAGGTCGATGATCGCGCGCTCGAAACCCGGACGATCGAGGTTCATCAGCGAACGCCACTTGGCCGGGGAAATGACCGGCGAGCTGAGGATCACGCGCGAAGCGTGTTCCGGCGACTCCTGGAAGATGTTGCGCTCGGCACCGAGGCAGATTTCCAGCGACATGACGATGGCTTCACGCAGCGGGTCGATCGGCGGGTTGGTGACCTGCGCGAACTGCTGGCGGAAATAGTCGTACGGCGTACGCACGCGCTGGGACAGCACGGCCATCGGCGTATCGTCGCCCATCGAACCCACGGCTTCGTAGCCTTGTTCGCCGAGCGGACGCAGCACCTGATCGCGCTCTTCGAACGTGACCTGGTACATCTTCATGTATTGCTTGAGCTGATCGACGTCGTAGAACGCCGAACCGTGGTCGTTATCTTCCATGGTCGCCTGGATGCGCAGAGCGTTCTTGCGCAGCCATTGCTTGTACGGATGACGGGACTTCAGACGGTTGTCGATGGCATCGGTGTCGAGGATCTGCCCGGTTTCGGTGTCCACGGCGAAGATCTGGCCCGGGCCAACGCGGCCCTTGGCGATCACGTCTTCAGGCTGGTAGTTCCAGACACCGATTTCGGAAGCCAGGGTGATGAAACCGTTGGCGGTGGTTACCCAACGCGCCGGACGCAGACCGTTACGGTCGAGCAGGCACACCGCGTAGCGACCGTCGGTCATTACCACGCCGGCCGGGCCGTCCCACGGTTCCATGTGCATCGAGTTGTATTCGTAGAACGCACGCAGGTCCGGGTCCATGGTTTCGACGTTCTGCCACGCTGGCGGA
The DNA here is from genome assembly GCF_054070755.1 of Pseudomonas sp. SDO5591_S426. Lineage (NCBI taxonomy): Bacteria > Pseudomonadati > Pseudomonadota > Gammaproteobacteria > Pseudomonadales > Pseudomonadaceae > Pseudomonas > Pseudomonas sp. SDO5591_S426. Next base: position 5,060 of record NZ_JBSVXD010000101.1, read on the forward strand.
ATGATCATCCGCACGCCACGGAACAGGTCGATGCCACCGGTGACCATCAGCTCCAGCATGTTGTCCATGCTGGAGGAGTCGGAACCGACGCGGTTGACCAGCGGGCCGAGCTCTTCGAGATCGGGCATCAGGTCGTTGGCGAACTTGGTGCGACGGGCCACGGCCCAGTTGCGGTTACCGGTGATGGTGTTGATCTCGCCGTTGTGCGCCAGGAAGCGGAACGGTTGAGCCAGCGGCCATTTCGGCAGGGTGTTGGTGGAGAAGCGCTGGTGGAACACGCAGATCGCGGTTTGCAGGCGCTCGTCGCTCAGGTCTGGATAGAAGGCGGTCAAATCCGCCGGCATCATCAGGCCTTTATAAATGATGGTCTTGTGGGAAAAGCTGCAGATGTAGTGATCGACGTCGGCGGCGTTGGCCACGGACGAGCGACGACGGGAGCTGAACAGCTTGATCGCCATGTCCTGATCGCTCAGGCCTTCACCACCGATGAACACTTGTTCGATCTGCGGCAGACGCTCAAGGGCCAGGCGGCCGAGGACGCTGGTGTCGATCGGCACTTTGCGCCAGCCGACCAGTTGCAGGCCGGCGGCCAGGATCTCGCGGTTCATGTTCTCGCGAGCGGCTTCGGCTTTGACCGGGTCCTGGTTGAAGAAGACCATGCCCACGGCATATTGCTTGGGCAATGCGACGCCGAAGGTTTCCTGGGCGATGGCTCGCAGGAATACGTCCGGCTTTTGAATCAGCAGACCGCAACCGTCACCGGTCTTGCCGTCGGCATTAATCCCACCGCGGTGGGTCATGCAGGTCAGGGCCTCGATGGCCGTTTGCAAAAGGGTATGACTGGGTTCGCCCTGCATATGGGCTATCAGGCCGAAACCGCAGTTATCCTTGAATTCATCTGGTTGGTACAGACCTGCTTTCATAGACACTTTCTCACCAGGCTGCCTCTTAACGAGGCAAATTTCTTTTCAATTCAACCACTTGCCATCCGCGCCGAACGTACGCCAGCTTTGCGGGAGCAAAAGGGAGGTCATTGTACACACCGACACTTGGCCTCACAAATTTGACGACGAAATGTCGCAAATCTATGTCGCATTTGTGAAAGGTTTAAAGCGATCTGCTGTGCTAGTCAAAACTTTTTTAATTCTGACTGCAACGTCTCAAAGACTACTGTGACGCAGACACCACAAGGCACGCGGCCTGTAGAGGCGGCATGCGCTTGTAGAAATTTTGAGGTGCCGGGAGAGGCGGCCTGGGTAAGGCCGCCGAATCTTCAGCGAGCTGTGGCGAGTTCCTGTTGGACACTGGCGACAGAACGTGGCCAAGGTTTACCAGCCTGAACCTTCGCTGGCAAGGCCTTGATGGCGGAAACAGCTGCATCACGGTTGGTGAAACTGCCGTAGGTGATGACGTAAAGCGGTTTGCCGTTCAGCACTTTCTTGAAGTAACGGTACTCGCCGCCCTGCTCCTTGACGAAGTTTTGCGCGGTCGCTTCGGAGCTGGTGCCGAGGATCTGCACCACGTAGTTACCCGGAGCCTGACCGGCGTACCAGGTGCCGCCAGCAGCCTTGGCTGTGGTGGCCGGTTTCTCGGCAGGCTTGGCAGCAGCGGCAACGGCCGGTTTGGCTGGCGCCGGGGCAGGCTTGGCGGCAGGCGCTGGAACCGGTGCAGGCTTCGCGGTGGCGACCTGAGTCGGCGCAGGCGTCGGTTTGGCCGCTGGCGTTGGTGCAGGACCAGCCGGGACACCTGCGGGCGGTGCGGTGGTAGTAACGGTCGGCGGTGTTTCACTGGAACCTTCCAGCGGCACGCCATCGTCACCTTCGGTGATGCCACCGGCCGCTTCAGCCAGAGGACCGCGCATTACCGGCTGCGAATTACCGACCAACGGCAACGGCATCGGCTGCGTGTTGCCGGCGAACTCGACGGCCGGTGCGCCGCCATTGGCTGTTGGTTGCCCCTGACCCAGTGGCAGTTGTGCTTGTTCGTTGGCCGGAGCACCGGTGGTCGGCGCTTTGCTGCGACCCGGCATTAACCAGGCGGCGGCTACCGCGACCACGACGACGGCGGAAATCGCCAATACGTGTTTCTTCGGCATATTGAACCCCATACTTGGACGCTTGACCGCTGAGCGGCTGGCAATCATGGCTTCGATCATTGCATCGCGAGCAACCTGGTTGATATTGCCAGGCCAACCCTCGGAGCTTTCGTGAATATCAGAGATCTGATCCGCGGTGAAAAGTTCGATACCCCGGCCTGCGCCTTCAAGACGCTGGTCCAGATATTCGCGGGTCTCTTCCTCGGTGTACGGCTGCAATTCGATGACGTGGAAGCGCTCTTCCTCAAGCTGCAAAGCCTCAAGCTGAGCGATCAGCGACGATTCGCCAAACAGGAACACATGCGGGCGACCTTCCGGGGCACCGGCGCCCAGCGCCATCAGGGCTTCGAGCGCTGACTCGTCGAGTTGCTCGGCATCATCCACCAGCAAATAGACTTCCTGACCGGTAAGCGCCAGTTGCACCACCTGCGCCAGAATCGCGTCGACCTCGGGCTGGGCAACGTCCAGCGCCTGGGCGACCTGGCGCAGCACGCCAGCCGCATCGCCGGCACCACGGGCAGAAACCACCACGCTCTGCACCGATTGTTTATTGGTGCTGGCCACCAGTGCCTGACGCAGCAGGGTCTTGCCACTGCCATGCGGGCCAGTAACCACCAGCAACAACTGGCTGTAACGCGCCAGATGGTGCAGCTGCCCCAGCACGGGTTTGCGCTGGGCCGGGAAAAACTTGAAGCCAGGAACCCGCGGAGCAAAAGGGTCATGATTCAACTGGTAATGGCCGAGGAAAGCCTCGTCGGCATGCAAACTAGTCATCGCGTTCTTATTAACCTTTAAGCTGAGCCAGGGCGCGGTAATCCGCTCCCAGCGTGGCCTGTAGAACCTCTTTCGGATAATCGTCGGTCACCACCGCTTCGCCCATGTGGCGCAGCAGCACCAGGCGCAAACGACCGTCGATCACTTTTTTATCAATTGCCATGTGTTCGAGGAAATCGGCTTCGGTCATCTCTTCCGGCGGGATGACCGGCAGGCCTGCGCGCTGGAACAGGCGAATGCCGCGATCGCGTTCCTGTTCGCTGATCCAGCCCAGGCGCGCGGACATTTCCAGAGCCATTACGGTGCCGGCAGCGACCGCTTCGCCATGCAGCCAGACACCGTAGCCCATATGGGTTTCGATGGCGTGACCAAACGTGTGGCCCAGGTTGAGGGTGGCACGCACACCGGTCTCTTTTTCGTCGGCGCCGACCACCGCAGCCTTGGCCGCGCAGGAACGTTCGATGGCGTAGGTCAGGGCTTGCTGGTCCAGATTACGCAGGCGGTCAACGTTGTCTTCGAGCCAGGTCAGGAACGGCTCATCGCAAATCAAACCGTACTTGATGACTTCAGCCAGGCCGGCAGACAGCTCGCGGGCCGGCAGAGTTTTGAGGGAAGCGGTGTCGATCAGCACCACGTTCGGCTGATAGAAAGCGCCGACCATGTTCTTGCCCATCGGGTGATTGATGCCGGTCTTGCCGCCCACCGACGAGTCGACTTGCGACAGCAACGTGGTCGGGACCTGTATGAAATCAACGCCACGCTGGTAGCAGGCGGCCGCAAAACCGGCCATGTCACCGATCACGCCGCCACCGAGGGCGATCACTGTCGTGCGACGGTCATGCCGTGCGGTCAGCAGACCATCGAAGATCAGTTGCAGGGTTTCCCAGGTCTTGAAGGCTTCACCGTCGGGCAGCACCACGGAAATCACCGAGAACTGCGCGAGGCTGCGGGTCAGACGTTCGAGATAGAGCGGCGCAACGGTTTCGTTGGAGATGATCGCCACTTGCCGTCCGCGAATATGCGGGGCCAGCAGCTCAGGCTGATCCAACAAACCTTCGCCAATGTGAATCGGGTAGCTGCGCTCGCCTAGATCGACCTTGAGTGTCTGCATGTGTCCCCACAATGAAGATGGAATCAGGCATCGTGCCTTGAATTAATCAATGTCCACGGCGTCTGCCGGTGTGACGCCGTTCGGTAGCCGTTCGCCACAACCTTGAGCGGTCGTGGCAGGACGCCGAGGATAGCGCATTTCGTGCGGCGCTTTAACGCGGCGGCAGCTGCTGCAAGCGTTCGAGGATATCAAGCACGACCATCCGCGGCGGCCGCTCATCGGTTTCCACCACCAGATCGGCGATTTCCCGATAAAGCGGATCACGGATCGCCAGCAGATCCCGAAGGGTCTTGGCCGGATCAGCGGTACGCAACAAGGGGCGATTGCGGTCGCGGGAGGTGCGACCGACCTGCTGCTCCACAGAAGCATGCAGATAAACCACCCGCCCACCGGCGTGCAGCGCCCGACGATTGGCTTCGCGCATGACTGCACCGCCGCCGGTCGCCAGCACCACGCCGTCGTAATCGCACAGTTCGGCAATCATTGCCTGCTCGCGATCACGAAAGCCCGGTTCGCCTTCCTTGTCGAAGATCCATGGGATATTGGCGCCCGTGCGTAATTCAATTTCCTTGTCGGAATCTTTGAATGGCAAGCGCAGCTCTTTGGCCAGCAACCGGCCGATGGTGCTTTTTCCAGCGCCCATCGGTCCTACAAGAATCAAATTTCGCACAGAATCAACGACTCACAGCAATCGCCTGGTTATTCATGATACGCGGAGTGAGAAACACCAACAGCTCGGATTTTTTCTCCGAAACCACGTCACGCCGGAAAAGGCGGCCAAGATACGGCACATCGCCAAGAAATGGCACCTTATCTACAACCTTGCTTTGAGTATTTGAGAAAACACCACCAATGACGATGGTCTCGCCATCGTTGACCAGGACCTTGGCGTTGACCTCGTTTTTCTTGATCGGCGGCACATCCTGGACCTTGTTCAGGTAGTCCGGTTCGTCCTTGGTGACCTTGACCTCCATGATGATCCGGTTGTCCGGGGTGATTTGCGGCGTCACTTCCAGCGACAGCGAGGCTTCCTTGAACGACACCGAAGTCGCGCCACTGGAGCTGGCTTCCTGATAGGGAATCTCGGTGCCCTTGAGGATTTTCGCGGTTTCCTTGTCGGACGTAACCACTTTGGGTTGCGAGACGATTTCGCCGTTGCCGGTTTTCTCCATGGCCGTCAGTTCAAGGTCGAGCAAGACGTTATCGGTGATGAACGCGATGCCGATTCCGGAGGTGTTGTTGACAGCCCCCAAGTCGACGAACGGCGAATTGGTGCTGGTGCTTCCCGGCGTGCCAATAGTCGACGACGCGTTCGCACCATTGCTGACACCTGAAGTATTCCAGTTGCCCTTATTCTGGATCGAACCGCCCCAGCGCACGCCCAGGCTCTTGTCGTAATCAACGTTGGCTTCGACGATCCGTGCCTCGATCATCACCTGCCGTACCGGGATATCCAGCTGCGCCACGATCCGACGCAATTCGTCGAGCCGGTCCTGAGTCTGGTAGGCAATGATGTTGTTGGTACGCTCATCGACGGTGATCGAACCCCGTTCGTCGATTTTCGCCTCGGCGCTGGTCACCGACTGGAACAGCTTGGCGATATCGGCTGCCTTGGCATAGTTGACTTGCAGTAGCTCACGGCGCAGAGGCGCAAGCTCGGCGATCTGCTTCTGCGACTCCAGTTCCTGGCGCTCCCGGGCAGCGATTTCATCCGCCGGCGCCACCAGCAGGACGTTACCGATCTTGCGCTTGTCCAGGCCCTTGGTTTTCAGCACCAGATCCAGCGCCTGATCCCACGGCACATTTTGCAAACGCAGGGTAATGCCGCCCTGCACCGTGTCGCTGGCGACCAGATTGAGGTTGGTGAAGTCGGCGATCAGTTGCAGCACCGAGCGCACATCGATGTCCTGGAAATTCAACGAGAGTTTTTCGCCGCTGTAGGCGTAGCGGTCAGCATTGCGCTTTTGCAGGTCGTCGGCAGTCATCGGGCGGATGCTGACGGTCAGTTTGTTGTCGGTCTGGTAGGTCGAATAGTCGAAGGCACCGCTGGGCTCGATGGTGATGGTAGCCCTGTCGCCTGTAGCGCTGGCATTGACGAACTGCACGGGCGTGGCGAAATCCTTGACGTCCAGGCGCACACGCAACGGCTCGGGCAGCCGGGTTCTGGCGAAACCGAGAATGATCTTGCCGTCGCGCTCCTGAATGTCTGGCGCGATGGACGGATCCGACAGGTCGATCACCACATTGCCTTCACCCTGGGTGCCGCGCTGGAAATCTACCGCGCGAATGGCCTTGGCCATTGGCGCAACGGCGCGCGCCGGGGCCGGGGTGACAACAGCGGCCGGCCTCGGTGCCGGTTTTTTGCCTCCCTGCCCGACCACCACAAACAGGCTGTTGCCTTCGATCCGGGTGTCATACGGGGTCAATTGAGTGAGGTTGATGATCAGCCGTGTTCGGTCCTTGGCTTCCACCACCGTTGCGCTGCGGGCATTGCCGCCGCCCAGATCGCGGGTCTTGCTCGCCAGCTGACTGACGACACCGGGCAAGTCCAGCGCAATCCGCGCAGGCGATTCGGTGGTGTACCCGTGAGGCGCCGGGGGCGGCTCATCGAACGCCAACTTCAACTCGACGCGGTCGCCCGGCAGCGCTGCGACATCCAGCGCCTTGAGGTTGGCCGCTTGTACCATCGGCGACAGCAGCGCTATCCATAGCGACACTCCGAGGGTGGAGAAAATCCTGTTCATTTTTCGAGTTCCACTATGAGTGTTCTTTCAAAGGGAGGGTCCGCGGCCGTTCCAGCCAGGCACCTTCGCCATCCGGGACGATTTCCACCACATCGACTTGCGAGGCGTTGATGGCGACGATCCGCCCATCGTTGCGCCCCAGGTAATCGCCGACTTTCAGCCGATGCACACCGCCAGCGCCGCGCAACAGCGCGAAGGAGCCTGATGCATTGGAGATCGTGCCGACCATTTCAAACTGCTCGATATTGAAACCCTCGAGGTACTGCTTGACCCGATTGGGGTCAGGTTTGACATTGCGCGAACCATGCCTCTGCCCGGTCAGGTCGACTCTGACCTGTGGCGAAAACGGACTGCGCAGGTTGGCGGCGCTGTAGGTGAATGTCGGGTAAGACCGAAATGTCGGCGTTGGTTCAATCTTGCCCGGCGCCCGCAGGCGCATTTCGTTTATGTAGGCATCCAGATCGCTGACATCATCGCCGCCGTAACAACCGGTCAGGACCACCAGCAACACCGCTATGGAAAAACCACGAACAAGGCTCATTGATGCAGCCCCTTGTCGTTGTAGCGGTAGGTCTTGGCCAGGATGCTCATGCGCAACTTTGTCCCGCCGTCAGGATTGACCGGCGCCAGGTCAAAATCATGCAGGGTGACGATGCGCGGCAGTCCGGCCACGCCGCTGACGAAAGTCGCCAGGTCGTGATAGGCACCGGTGACGGTGATCTGGATCGGCAATTCGATGTAGAACGGCTGGGTGACCTCGGGTAACAATTTGATTTCTTCAAACTCCAGGCCGCTGCCCAGGCCGGTGCGGGTGATGTCTTCGAGCAGACCGGGGACTTCGGTATCACTGGGCAGTTGCCGCAGCAGCACGCCAAAGGAGTTCTCCATTTCCTTCATTTGCTGGGTGTACAACTCCAGGTTCGCCGCCATATGAGCCTTGGTGGCGAACTGTTCTTTGAGCGTCGTTTCTTCCTCGCGTTTGAGGTCAAGCTGACTCCCAAGCTCACTCGTGGAAAAGCTGTAACCGAGCGCGAGCACCAGCATCATGACCAGCACGCTCACCAACACCTTGATCGCCGGCGGCCAGGAACCGATGTTGCTGGTATCCAGTTCGTTGATATCGATCTTGCGCAGCCCTTCGAACCAGGCGGACGGACTCATTTCCCATCCTCCACGGCGGCGGGCTGAGTCTGACGAACGGTCAGCTGAAAGACGTTGGCCTGATCCAGTTGGCCGGCGGTGGTCGCCTTGACCTCCGTCAGGCTCGGCGCATCGAACCAGTCCGACGCATCGAGGTTGCGCATCAGGTCGGAAACACGGTTGTTGGATTCCGCCGCGCCAGTGATGGACAAGGTCTTGCCATCCATTTTCACTTCCGTGAAATACACACCGTCGGGCAGGGTCCGGGCCAATTGATCAAAAATTCGCCCGCTGATCGGCCGGTTGCCTTGCAGGTCCTGGATGATGCGCATGCGCTCGACCAATTGCTGGCGGCGGGCCTTGAGATCGCTGATCTGCTTGATCCGCTCGTCGACCACGACAATCTGCTTGCCGATGTAATCGTTGCGCGCCACCTGCCGGTCGATGGCACTGTTGATCGCCTGATTGGCGATCAATACAGCCCCTGCCGACCCCACGAGCACGCCAGCCAGAATCAATAAAAAGCGTTTGCGGCGTTGTTCGCGCAGCTCTTCGCGCCAAGGTAAAAGATTGATCCGCGCCATCAGTCGAAACTCCTGAGGGCCAGCCCGCAGGCGATCATCATGGCTGGTGCGTCGCTGCCTAACGCCGCGGCGTTGACCTTGCTGCTCAGCGTCATCTCGGCAAACGGATTGGCCACCTGCGTCGGCGTACCCAATTGCTGCTCGATCAAGCGATCCAGACCGGGAACAGACGCAGTGCCGCCGGCCAGCAAAATGTGATCGACCGAGTGGTACTGACCGGAAGCGAAGAAAAACTGCAGCGAACGCGAGACCTGCTGCACCAAGGCCTCGCGAAATGGCTGCAACACTTCACTGACGTAATCGTCAGGCAAACCGCCCTGCTTCTTCGCCAACCCCGCCTGCTCGACGGTCATCCCGTATCGCCGCTGAATCTCTTCGGTCAATTGGCGACCGCCGAACAATTGTTCGCGGGTATAGATGATCCGCCCGTTCAGCAGCACGCTCAGGGTGGTCATGGTCGCGCCGATGTCGACCACTGCCACCAGACGCTCCCGGGAGCTGGCCAATTGATTCGTCAGCAGGCCGAACGATCGCTCCAGGGCATAAGCCTCGACATCGACGACACGAGCGGTCAGGCCGGCCAGTGCCAGGGCCGCTTCGCGTACCTCGACGTTTTCCTTGCGACAGGCCGCGAGCAGCACATTCACCCGCTCGGGGTTGCGCGCTGACGCGCCCTGTACTTCGAAGTCGATGGCGACCTCGTCCAACGGATAAGGAATGTACTGATCGGCCTCGACCTTCAGCTGGCTTTCCATTTCGTCGTCGGAAAGACCGGCATCCATCTCGATGGTCTTGGTGATCACCGCCGAGCCGGCCACGGCCACGGCGACGTTCTTGAGGCTGGTTCTGGCCTTGATCAGTACACGAGAAAGGGCTTGGCCCACGCCTTCGAGCTCGGCGATGTTTTTCTCGATCACCGCGCTGGCAGGCAGCGGCTCGACCGCGTAGGCCTCGACCCGATAGCGGTCGCCCTGGCGGCTCAGCTCTAGGAGCTTCACCGAAGTGGAGCTGATGTCGATCCCTAAAAGCGTATTGGCTTTTTTATTGAAGAGTCCTGGCACTAGCAATTCCCTATGACTATCCGTGAGTTACGGACTCTGTAATGTGTGTTGCGTTCCCTCCGCCCGTCTTGACAGCAGCCGCCAATGACGCCTGCGCCGGAAAAATGCTTATAATGCCCAGCGTTTTTTTCCGCTTATTCTCAAGCGCGGGTCGTTCGCCTTTAGCCTGAACCCTGATGCGTAATTCATTCTTTGCCCTGGATATCCAAAAGCCTTGATTCGTCTGCTGAAATTTTTCGGTTGGTCCATCGTCGCGGTTTTCTGCGGACTGCTTTTGGGTCTGAGCGGGGCGTTTCTTTACCTTAGCCCCGGATTGCCGTCCGTGGAGGCGCTGCGAAGCATCCAGTTGCAGATTCCATTGCGGGTCTACAGCAGCGATAACAAGTTGATCGCAGAATTCGGCGAAATGCGCCGCACACCGATCCGTTTCGCCGACATTCCCCCCAATTTCATTAATGCGTTACTAAGTGCTGAAGACGATAACTTCGCCAACCACTATGGCGTCGATCCCAGCAGCCTGATGCGGGCCGCCACCCAATTGGTCAAAAGCGGCCACATCCAGTCCGGCGGCAGCACCATCACCATGCAGGTGGCGAAGAACTTCTTCCTGACCAGCGAACGCAGCTTCTCGCGCAAAACCACAGAAATCCTCCTGGCATTGCAGATCGAACGGCAGCTGACCAAGGACGAAATCCTTGAGCTGTACGTCAACAAGATCTACCTGGGCAACCGTGCCTACGGCATCGAGGCGGCGGCGCAGGTCTATTACGGCAAGTCGATTCGTGACGTCAGCCTGGCGCAAATGGCGATGATCGCCGGTCTGCCAAAGGCCCCGTCGCGCTTCAACCCGTTGGCCAACCCGGCCCGCAGCAAGGAACGTCGCGACTGGATCCTGGGGCGCATGTACAAGCTCGGCAAAATCACCGAAGCCGATTACACCACCGCGATCAACGAGCCGCTGAACGCCAGCTATCACGTGCCGACCCCGGAAGTGAACGCGCCTTACATCGCCGAAATGGCCCGTGCCGAAATGGTCGGTCGCTATGGCAGCGACGCGTACACCGAAGGTTTCCGCGTCACCACCACGGTGCCGAGCAACCTTCAGGAAATGGCCAATACCGCCGTCCATGAAGGCTTGATGACTTACGATCAGCGTCACGGCTATCGCGGTCCCGAGTCGCGCCTGCCGGGCAAGACCCGTGAAGCGTGGACCACCGAACTGACCAAGCAGCGCACCATCAGCAGCCTTGAGCCGGCCATCGTCACCCAGGTCGACAAGACCGGCCTGCAAGTGCTGACCCGCACCGGACAGGAACACGTCAACTGGGACACCATGAAATGGGCCCGCCCGTTCCTGAACACCAACAGCATGGGCGCCAATCCGAAGCAGCCTTCGGACGTGGCACAGGTCGGCGATCTGATCCGCGTGCAACGCCAGCCGGACAATTCGCTGAAGTTCAGCCAGATCCCGCAAGCCCAGGGCGCGCTGGTTTCCCTCGACCCACAAAATGGCGCGATCCGCTCGCTGGTCGGTGGTTTTGCCTTCGAGCAGAGCAACTACAACCGCGCGTTGCAGGCCAAGCGCCAGCCGGGCTCGAGCTTCAAACCGTTCGTCTACGCCGCCGCGCTGGATAACGGCTACACCGCTGCCAGCCTGGTCAACGATGCACCGATCGTGTTCGTCGACGAGTACCTGGACAAGGTCTGGCGTCCGAAGAACGACACCAACACATTCCTCGGCCCGATCCGTCTACGTGAGGCGCTGTACAAGTCGCGCAACCTGGTGTCGATCCGCTTGTTGCAGGCGATGGGCGTTGGCAAAACCATCGACTACATCACCCGCTTCGGCTTCAACAAGCAGGATCTGCCACCCAACCTGTCCCTCGCGCTGGGCACCGCAACCCTGACGCCAATGGAAATCGCTACCGGCTGGAGCACCTTCGCCAACGGCGGCTACAAGATCACCCCATACATCATCGACAAGGTCGAAAGCCGCAATGGCGACACGCTGTTCGTCGCCAATCCGCCGAGCGTTCCAAAAGGCGGGACAGCCACCGATGGTATCGCCGCGCCAGTCGCCGAGGCCTTTACGGTCAACGCAACACCGGCCGATGCACTGACCGCCCAACCGACGCCGCAGGCACCCGCGGTGGCTGAACGCATCGTTGATGGCCGTACGACTTACATCCTCAACAGCATGCTCGAGGACGTGATCAAACTCGGTACCGGTCGTCGTGCCTTGGCCCTCGGCCGTAGCGACATTGCCGGCAAGACCGGCACCACCAACGAATCCAAGGACGCCTGGTTCTCCGGTTACAACGCCGATTACGTGACCACGGTCTGGACCGGTTTTGACCAGCCTGAAAGCCTCGGCCGCAAGGAATTCGGCGGCACCGTCGCGCTGCCGATCTGGATGAACTACATGGGCGCCGCCCTCAAGGACCTGCCGCCTCACACGCAGCCAGAGCCTGAAGGCATCCTGAGCCTGCGCGTCGACCCGATCAGTGGCCGTGCGGCCTCCCCGAGCACGCCAGGGGCTTACTTCGAACTGTTCAAGGCCGAAGATACGCCACCGTCGGTGAATGAACTGGGCAACGGCAATGCGCCAGGCAGCCCGCTGCCGGCAGATGAAGCGGCGCCGATCGATTTGTTCTGATCCTGACCTGCCAAAAAAGCCCTGCATTCGTGAGAAGTGCGGGGCTTTTTTACATCTGACAGTTGTGCAGTGACTGAACCGGCCTCTTCGCTGGCAAGCCACACACACAGTTGACCGCATTCCCCTGTGGGAGCTGGCTTCCCAGCGATGGGCCCCCTTCAAGGCAACCCAAAACCCTCAGGCACAAAAAAGCCCCGACTCATTACGAGCCGGGGCTTTCGGTTGAAGCGCTACAACGACTTAGCCGTTGAACACGTCATCCACGCTTTTCAGCGGGTAGTTCTTCGGATACGGCAGGGTCGCCACACCAGTCTCGATGGCGGCTTTGGCCACAGCGTCGGAGATCAGGGTGATCAGACGGGCATCCATTGGCTTCGGAATGATGTACTCACGACCGAATTCCAGCTTGATGCCGCCGTAGGCGTCGCACACTTCCTGAGGAACCGGCAGCTTGGCCAGTTCGCGCAGGGCGTTGGCCGCAGCCACTTTCATTTCTTCGTTGATGCGCTTGGCGCGAACGTCCAGGGCACCACGGAAGATGAACGGGAAGCCCAGTACGTTGTTCACCTGGTTCGGGTAGTCCGAACGGCCGGTGGCCATGATCACGTCGTTACGGGTGGCGTGGGCCAGTTCCGGGGAGATTTCCGGATCAGGGTTGGAGCACGCGAACACGATCGGGTTAGGCGCCATCGACAGCAGGCCTTCAGCGCTCAGCAGGTTCGGGCCGGACAGGCCGACGAACACGTCAGCACCTTGCAGTGCGTCAGCCAGGGTGCGCTTGTCGGTCGCGTGAGCGAAGACAGCCTTGTACTGGTTCAGGTCGTCACGGCCGGAGTGGATCACGCCGGTACGGTCGATCATGTAGATGTTTTCGATGTTGGCGCCCATGCTCACCAGCAATTTCATGCAGGAGATGGCGGCAGCACCGGCGCCCAGGCAGACGATCTTGGCTTCCGGCAAGGTTTTGCCGGCGATTTCCAGGGCGTTGATCATGCCGGCCGCGGTCACGATAGCGGTGCCGTGCTGGTCATCGTGGAATACCGGAATGTCGCACTGCTCGATCAGAGCGCGTTCGATCTCAAAGCACTCAGGTGCCTTGATGTCTTCCAGGTTGATGCCACCGAAAGTGATGGAGATGCGCTTGACGGTGTCGATGAAGGCTTGCGGGCTTTCGGAGTCGACTTCGATGTCGAAAACATCGATGCCGGCGAAGCGCTTGAACAGCACGCCTTTACCTTCCATCACTGGCTTGGAGGCCAATGGGCCGAGGTTACCCAGGCCGAGAATCGCGGTGCCATCGGAAATGACTGCAACCAGGTTGCCCTTGCCGGTGTATTTGTAGGCCAGTTCAGGATCGCGGGCGATTTCGCGTACTGGTTCGGCTACGCCGGGGCTGTAGGCCAGCGACAGGTCGCGGGCGGTAGCGGTGGCCTTGGTGAGCTCGACACTCAGCTTCCCTGGACGAGGATTGGCGTGATATTCGAGAGCGGCAGTTTTCAGATCAGACATTTTGGCATTCCGCTTTTACTGTTGGACAGACTGGTCAGCGAGGATACGCGCCTCGCAAAATCCCCACAAGACTGACCGGTCACCCCTGTCAAGCGCCCGGCCTTACGACTTTGGGCCAAGAGCCGCGGAACACAAGGGATGGACTGTTCACAATCGCCAGAAAAAATGTCTACAATTTTTTATCACTGCATCACTTGCAGCATCGCCGGATCCGTCAGCGGCAACATCCAGCGCGCCTGACCATCCTTGAGCCCGCCGCGGCGTGAACGATCCAGCACCCAGCCACGCGCCTCGATTTGCCTGCCTTTGAGCTTTTCAAGTGCGGAACCATCGAAACGGGCCAGCAAATTGGGTGCAACGCGCAATACAACCGAATCCTGCAATTCGATCCAAACCCCGCCACGATTACGCTGAACCTTGCTCACACGACCGCTGAGCACAGCAAAACCGGACGCGCTGATCTGATCCGCTTTCAGTACAGGTGACTGTCGCCATACGCCGAGCCCGGCCTGGCGGGCACTGCGTTCCGCCGCTTGCTGACAGTCGACCAAATCGACATTCGGAGGAACCGCCACCAGAAAACCGAGACCTTCGGCGAGCATTTGCGCTTCGAGATTGGCACCGTCGGCGCTGTAGACATGGGCCAGGGTTCGGCCGTAATGGTCTTTGCTTTCTTTTCCGGGCAGCAAACCGACCCGCCCGTCGCTCGCCGAAACCAACGCTTCAAGGCGTTTGCGCGCGGCCACGGCGAACGGCTCGTCGGAGCGGCCTTTCTTGCCCAGCTCCGGCGTGTTCAAGCCGATCATGCGCACGCTGCGACCGTCGTTCAGGCGAAGTGTGTCGCCATCGACTACCCGCTGCACCGCAACCGGTGTCAGGCCACCCGGCGCCGGGCAGAAAGCCTGGGCTGCGGAGAGCCAAATCGCAGACACAAAAAAGGCGCCCACAAGGGACGCCTTTTTCATCAGCATGGAAAAGCCCACCGGGCCCTTCAACCTTACTCTGCAGCAGCAGGAGCTTTGGTTTTGCCGAAAGCACCGAAACGGTCGGCGAAGCGCTGAACGCGGCCGCCAGTGTCCAGAGTCTTTTGCTTACCGGTGTAGAACGGGTGGCATTCGTTGCAAACGTCGATCGCCAGGGCTTTGCCGAAGGTCGAACGGGTTTCGAACTTGTTGCCGCAGCTGCAGGTAACAGCAACTGCTGGGTATTCTGGATGGATATCAGCTTTCATGGTGTCTTCCTCAGGCTAGCGTGCCGCCACCCAACACTATTGTTGAATACCGCACGTAATTAGGCCGCGGATTCTACCAGACAATGCCAATCACGCAAGCTGTCCCTCAAACCGGTCGTCTGCTAGGCTCGCGGCCTGCTACTTCACCCCTTCATTGAGAAAACGCGTGCCCGACGCCATTCTGCGCCTCGCCCTGCCATCGCCGCTGCGCCGCCTGTTCGATTACCGCGCACCGGCCGGCGTCCTGCGCGCGCAAATGCATCCCGGCATGCGCCTGCGGGTGCCGTTCGGGCGTCGGGAGATGATCGGGATTCTGGTGGAAGTCACCGACACCAGCGAAGTCCCCGCCGAAAAACTCAAGCCGGCGCTGGCCCTGCTCGACGCCACACCACCGTTGCCACCCGCGCTGTTCAAGCTGTGTCTGTGGACTTCCCAGTATTACCAGCACAGCCTCGGCGACACCTTGAGCTGGGCGTTGCCGGTGCTGCTGCGTCAGGGCGAGCTGGCCGAACCACGCCAGGAACGCTTCTGGTCTGCTGCGCCAGGCGCGAGCCTCGATGACCCGCGCATTGCTCGCGCCCCGCGCCAGCGTGAAGCCCTGGCGACACTGGCGCAGCATCCCCACGGCGTGGCCCATCAGCTGCTGAGCAAATTGATGCTGAGCAAGGATAGCCTCGATTTGCTGCTGGCCAAGGATCTGGTGCAGGTCGAGGTCCGCAAGCACGCCCCCGGCGCCCGGCACGAACACTGGCTGGCGCAGCCGGAGCTGCCGCTCAACCCGGAACAGCGTGCAGCGTATGAAGCGATCCGCGCCGGGTTCGACAGTTATCACGCGTTCCTGCTGGCCGGCGTCACCGGCAGCGGCAAGACCGAAGTGTATTTGCAGTTGATCCGCGAAACCCTGGAGGCCGGCAAGCAAGCGCTGGTGCTGATCCCGGAAATCAACCTCGGCCCGCAAACACTGGCGCGTTTCGAGCAGCGCTTCAATGCGCGCATCGCGCTGATCCACTCAGCGGTCAACGATCGCGAACGCCTCGAAGCGTGGCTCGCTGCTCGAGACGGCGAGGCCGACATCATTATCGGCACCCGTTCGGCGCTGTTCACGCCGATGAAAAACCCGGGGCTGATCATCATCGATGAAGAGCACGACGGCTCGTATAAACAGCAGGAAGGTTTGCGTTACCACGCTCGCGACCTGGCATTGGTGCGAGCACGGCAGGAAAACATCCCGATTGTGCTTGGCTCCGCCACGCCTTCACTGGAAAGCCTGCACAACGCCTACACCGGTCGCTATGGCCTCCTACGCCTGAATGAGCGCGCTGGCGGCGCCAAGCAACCGCGCTTCCTGCGTCTGGACGTGAAAAGTCGCCCGCTGGACAGCGGCATTTCCGGGCCGATGCAACAGGCCATCGGCCAGACACTCGCCGCCGGCCAGCAAGTGCTGGTGTTCCTCAATCGCAGAGGCTTCGCGCCGACGCTGCTTTGCCACGACTGCGGCTGGATGTCCGAATGCCAGCGCTGCGATGCGCGCATGACCGTGCACCAGCGCTATGGCGAATTGCGCTGCCACCATTGCGGTTATGTCGAACGCGTCCCGCGCCAGTGCCCGAAGTGCAACAAGGTCGATTTGCGTCCGGTGGGCGCCGGCACCGAACGGGCCGAAGAGCGCCTGAAGATCCTGTTCCCGGACTATCCGGTGCTGCGGGTCGACCGCGATAGCACCTCGCGCAAAGACGCGATGAACCAGTTGTTCGCGACCATTCAAAAGGGTCAGCCGTGCATTTTGATCGGCACCCAGATGCTTGCCAAAGGGCACCACTTTCCGCGAGTCACGCTGGTGTCGATTCTCGACGCCGACGGCGGGCTGTTCTCCGGCGACTTCCGCGCCAGCGAGCGCATGGCGCAGCTGATCGTCCAGGTCGCGGGCCGCGCTGGCCGGGCCGAAGAGCCGGGCAAAGTGATCATCCAGACACACCTGGCCGACCATCCGCTGCTGGTGCAATTGACCGAGCAAGGCTACTTCGCCTTCGCCGAACAGGCCTTGAGCGAGCGTCGCGCGGCTGGCCTGCCGCCGTTTGCACATCTGGCGTTGCTGCGCGCTGAAGCGCATAAGCCGGGACAGGCCGAAGGCTTTCTTGATGAGGCTTGCAGCGAGGCTGAGCGCTTGCTGGCCGAGCAGAACCTGAGCGGGATTGAACTGCTGGGGCCGGTGCCGGCGCCGATGGAGCGTCGCGCCGGGCGTTATCGCGCGCAACTGTTGTTGCAGGCTACGGCGCGGGCGCCGTTGCATCGCTTGCTGGCGAGCTGGTTGCTGGTGCTGGAGCAGATGCCGAGTGGGCGGGCGGTGCGTTGGTCTCTGGATGTTGATCCGGTCGATTTGTATTAACCGAGAGATCGCCGTTGAATGTGCAGGAGCAAGGCTTGCCCGCGATAGCGATCTCAAGGGCGCC
>NZ_JBSVXD010000102.1:0-22234 GCF_054070755.1 Pseudomonas sp. SDO5591_S426
GTGTAGGAGCTGCCGCAGGCTGCGATCTTTTGTTTTCAGGCGGCGATCAGTTCGCCGGCACGACGCGGTTCAGCAGGTTTCACCACATCACCAAACAATGCCTTCTGCACCGCTTGCTGCGCGTCGAACGCCAGTGCCGCGCGCTCGCGGCCTTCACAAGCGATCGGCTTGAGCAAATGAATCTCCACACCACCACGGTCATTGGCAAACAACCGCATCAGGTGCGAGAGCAAGTCATCATCGCCAATGAACGGCGCTAGCGTATCGAGCTCACCGTCACGCACGTAACGGATCGCCACCGGTTGCAACGCCACCTCGGAATCAATCGCCGCCGACAACAAGCGACCATGGAAAGTACGCAGCGAACGGCCATCGGTGGTGGTGCCTTCCGGGAACATCAGCAGCGGATGCGCCTGTTCCAGATGACGGGTCATCTGTTTGCGGATCAACTGGCTGTCGCCCGAACCTCGACGGATAAACAGGCTGCCAGCCTTGGCCGCCAACCAACCGGCCACCGGCCAGGTGCGCACTTCGGCCTTGGACAGGAAGGACATCGGCGTGAGCATCCCCAGCAGCGGGATGTCAGTCCAGGAAACATGATTGCTGACCCACAGCATCGGCGCTTTAGGCATTTGACCGTGGACCGTCACGTCGAAGGGCAGGGCGTTGCTCAGGCGTGCCATGAAAAACCGCGACCAGCGCTGGCGGCGTTCCATCGAGTGGGCCATGCCCAAGCGTTCGAACACGCCGAACACACTGGCCATGGTCAGTCCAAGACCCACCACCAGCAACACCCGCGCAATTCGCGCGTACACGCGCAGCCGGCTCATTACACAGCCGCCTTGAAGTGTTTGGCGTAGCGCGGGCAGAGTTCGTCGCGCTTGAGCAGGATGAACACGTCGGCGACCTGGAAGTCTTCGTCCCAGCACGGCTCGCCGCAGATTTTCGCGCCCAGGCGCATGTAAGCCTTGAGCAGCGGTGGCATTTCGGCGATCACGTTGGAAGGAATATCCAGAGTCGGCAGCGGTTTTTTCGGTTCGGCGCGCAGGTGTTCTGTGCACAGGTAACGTTCGCGCAGTCGCTGCATGATCGCGTGGGCCTGGATTCCTCCGTCCTGCATCGGAATGCTCGCGCAACCCATCAAATAGCTGTAGCCGCCCTGGTTCAACACTTCGGCCAGTTCGCCCCAGAGCACGGCGATGGTGCCGCCGTTGCGGTAGGCCGGGTCGACGCAGGTGCGACCGATTTCCAGGATCGGGCCTTGCAGATGGACCAGGCCATGCAGGCTGAATTCTTCTTCGCTGTAGAACTTGCCCAGGCTGCTGGCGGCAGTGTGGTCGAGCAAGCGGGTGGTCGCCACCAGGCGTCCGGTGTTCAAGTCACGCACGCCGATGTGGGCGCAGTGAACATCATAGTCATCCATGTCCAGACCCAGTTCCGCGCCTTTCAGCTTGGCGTTGAACTCGCCGCTGAACACGTTGAAACGCAAGGCCTGAGCTTCCTGCAAAGCCTCGGCGCCCACCAGGCGTTCGGCTTGCAGGCGGCGTTCGTTGCCGGTGTCGCTGATGCGGGCGATCTGAGTCATGGCGATTCTCCGTGCGGGCTGCTCACCCGTCTTTGGGTTACAGCGGATCGACTTTCTTTATCCAGCCTTGTTGTGCAAAGTCAGGCTATGTAGCCCCGGTGTCATCGCCATGAAGCTTTGGTGATGCTTATATGACAGCCCACGAGGAGCCTCTTATGCCCTGGCAAACCCTGTTGAAACGCCGCGATCGCTTGCCCGCCAACCCGGATCTGGGCGAAGGCTTCGCGACCTTGTTAGAGCAATTGGGCAGCGTCACGCCGTTCGAATTGGCGGTGGCGGGCGGGCGCTTGATGGCAACGCCGGGGCTGGCGTTTCTGGTGGGCTATCAGGCGGCGCTGCGTATGCTCTGGCCGAGCGCGCCATTAAGCCTCGGCGCCCTGTGTGCGACCGAGCAACGCAGCCTGCGCCCGGCGGACATGCAAACCCGGCTCAGCGGTTTGCGCCTGAGCGGGCGCAAGGATTTCGTCACCGCCGGCGATGCCGCCGACTGGCTGCTGGTGGCCGCGCGCAGTGAAGAGCCTGGCGAAGATCCGCGTTTGAGTCTGGCGGTGATTTATCCCGATGAACCGGGGGTGCGGGTGGAACAACTGCCGCCAATTCCGTTGATGCCGGACATCAGCCACGGCCGCTTGTTTCTCGATAACGCGCTGTGTGAACTGCTCGCGGGGGATGGCTGGGATGCCTACGTCAAACCGTTCCGCACTCTGGAAGACATCTATGTGCTGAGCGCGATGAGCGCTTGGCTGTATGGCGTCGGCGATGACTGCGCCTGGCCGCAATCCTTGCAACTGCGCTTGCTGGCGCTGTTGGCCGGTTGCGCGGAAGTCAGCCGACAGGCACCGAGTCATCCGGCCGGGCATGTGTTGCTCGGTGGATTGTTTGCGCAGTTTGAATCGCTGAAAACTGAAATCAATGAAGCGCTGGCCGAAGGACCGCCGGAATGGGCGGCGATGTGGCAGCGGGATCAGGCGATGATGGATTTGGCGGCGGGGGCGCGGGGCAAGCGGTTGGCCAAGGCATTGGCGGCGATCTGACGATCCCCTGTAGGAGCAGCCTTCGGCAGCTCCTACAGGGATCGCGTGAGTGTCATTTAAGTGGGCTAGGCTCACCAGGTTATTCCCCAAGAGCCCCCCCGCCATGCCCAAAGGCTTGTCCCTGTTTTTCCTGCTACTGCTCAGCCTCACGGCCCGCGCCGAAAACTGGCCCGCCGAGCAATGGCAAACCGGCCCGGCCCTCACCGGCCCGGCGCTACAGGATCTGGAGAATTACGCCTTCCCACCCCGCAACGACACCACCCGCCAAGGCATCCGCACCGACGCCCTGCTGGTGATCCGCGACGGCCAATTGATCTACGAACGCTACGCCGGCCCGACCACCGCCGAAACGCCACACCTGACTTGGTCGATCAGCAAAAGCCTGATGGCCACGGTGCTCGGTGTGGCTTACGGCGAAGGCCTGTTCAAGTTCCAGGAGCCGGCGCAGAAATTTTATCCGCCGCTGAAAAAACACCCGGACATGACCATTGCCGATCTGCTGCACTGGGCCTCGGGCATCGACTGGCAGGAAGACTACGAATACGCCCCGTTGAAGTCGTCGGTGGTGGCCATGCTCTACACCCGTGGCCACGGGGACATGGCAGCGTTCACCGCCGACCACTCCAGTTACGCGGCGCCGGGCCAGGCGTTCCGCTACTCCAGTGGTGACAGCAATCTGTTGTCCGCCGCGCTGAAAAACATCGTCGGGCCGAATCGCTATGCGGACTATCCATGGACCGCACTGTTCGAGCCGCTGGGCATTCGCCATGCCGTTTGGGAAACCGATGCCACGGGCACTTTCGTTGCGTCCTCGTATGCTTACCTCACCGCGCGGGATCTGGCGCGAGTCGGTTTGCTGATGGCCCGCGACGGTCGTTGGGGCGACAAACAACTGCTGCCCAAGGATTGGGTCGCTTTCAACCGCGAACCGTTCGCGAACTATCACGCCCACCAGGACGAAGCCGTACCCGGCGGACACTGGTGGCTCAATCGGGCAGCCGACGGCGCCGCCCAACCCTGGCCCGATGCCCCCGCCGACACCTTCGCCGCGCTGGGCCATTGGGGCCAGGCGATGTACGTGATTCCCAGCGAAAAACTGGTGATCGTGCGTTACGGCGATGACCGCGACGGCAGCTACCGGCACAACGAATTACTGAAACTCGCGCTCAAGGCGTTTGCGACAAAGGTGCAGCCATGACCGGTTTCATACGCCGTCGCCCGTTCAGTTCATTGTTGCTGATCCTGCTGCTCGCCTTGCTCGGCTGGATCTGGCACGAGCGCGTTGCACTGTGGGCGTTCCCCGACATCATCAGCGCCTATACCGCGAAGGAATATTGCTCGTGCCGTTACGTGATGAACAACGACACCGAGTATTGCCGTGGCTACGTGAAACAGTGGCTGCCCACCAGCGACTTTACCGATGACCCCGCCAGCAAGCGCATCACCGCCAGCGGCATGGGCCGCAGCAACAGCGCCGTGTGGATCGGCGAGCGTCAGGGCTGCCGCTTGCAGCCCTGATATCCCCTCAGGTTCCACTCTGTGGAACCACATTCGATTGTCCTCGCGCGCGACTCGCGGTTATCTGGCGGTGAGCGCGACCTGCCTTTGATGTCGCGAAATCACAACGAACAACAAGAACGGGAAATCACCCGGCCTGAGGAAATTGTCATGACCCGACATCAGCACATCCTTGCCTGGCTCAACGACGTGGCCAGCGACCTGCACGCCACTCGCCAGGACATCCATGCCCACCCGGAACTCGGCTTCGAGGAAAACCGCACCTCGGCGCTGGTGGCCAAATCCCTGGCGGATTGGGGCTACGAGGTGCACACCGGGATCGGCAAGACCGGCGTGGTCGGCGTCCTGCGCAATGGCAGCAGCCCGCGCAAGCTCGGGATACGGGCAGACATGGATGCACTGCCGATCATCGAAAACACCGGCGCAACCTACAGCAGTCAGCACAAGGGCTGCATGCACGCCTGCGGGCATGACGGCCACACCACGATGTTGCTGGGCGCGGCGCGCTACCTGGCGGCGACCCGCCAGTTCGACGGCACCCTGACCCTGATTTTCCAGCCCGCCGAAGAAGGCCAGGGCGGCGCGGAAGCGATGCTCGCCGATGGCTTGCTCGAACGTTTTCCCTGCGATGCGCTGTTCGGCATGCACAACATGCCGGGTTTGCCGGCGGGGCATCTGGGCTTTCGCGAAGGGCCGATGATGGCCTCGCAGGATTTGCTCACGGTGACCATCGAAGGCGTGGGCGGTCACGGCTCGATGCCGCATCTGGCGGTTGATCCGTTGGTGGCGGCGGCGAGCGTGGTCATGGCTCTGCAAACCGTGGTCGCGCGCAACATCGATGCACAGCAGGCGGCGGTGGTCACGGTCGGCGCGTTGCAGGCCGGGGAAGCAGCAAACGTCATTCCACAGCAGGCGATCCTGCGCCTGAGCTTGCGTGCACTGAACGCCCAAGTGCGCGAGCAAACTCTGGACCGCGTGCGCTCAATCATCGAATCCCAGGCCCAGAGTTTCGGTTGCACCTCACGCATCGAACATCGCCCGGCCTATCCGGTACTGGTCAACCACGCCGCCGAAACCGAGTTCGCCCGTCAAGTCGGCGTTGAATTGGTTGGCGCTGACGCGGTGGACGGCAACACGCCAAAGCTCATGGGCAGCGAAGACTTTGCCTGGATGCTGCAACGCTGCCCCGGCGCCTACCTGTTCATCGGCAACGGCGTGTCGCGGCCGATGGTGCACAACCCCGCGTATGACTTTAATGACGACATCCTGCTGACCGGCGCGGCGTACTGGGGCGCGCTGACCGAGAGCTGGCTCAAGCCTGCCTGATTTCCGCACTTTCTACTGCCGCTGGACCGGGCGCGCGCCGTCGTGCCCGCCGTTACCCAACAGGTTTTTGGAGAGTTCCCCATGCAGACTTCGAGCACAGGCGTTTCGCGTACCCGGCAGGTGGTCGCCGCCGTTATCGGCAATGCGCTGGAATGGTATGACTTCATCGTTTACGGCTTTCTGGCGAGCATCATCGCCCGGCAATTTTTCCCGTCTGAAGACGAGTACGCGTCGCTGCTGATGGCGTTGGCGACCTTCGGCGTCGGCTTCTTCATGCGCCCGGTGGGCGGCATTCTGTTGGGCATGTATTCGGACCGCAAAGGGCGCAAGGCGGCGATGCAGATGATCATCCGCCTGATGACCGTGTCCATCGCACTGATCGCCTTCGCGCCGAATTACGCCGCCATCGGCATGGGCGCGCCGTTGTTGATCGTTGTTGCGCGGATGCTCCAGGGCTTCGCCACGGGCGGTGAATACGCCAGCGCCACGGCGTTTCTGGTGGAGAGCGCACCGGCGCACCGCAAGGGTTTGTATGGCTCGTGGCAACTGGTCGGGCAATGCCTGGCGGTGTTCTCCGGGGCAGCGATGGTTGCCTTGTTCACCCACCTGCTTTCCCCTGAGGCGCTGGACAGTTGGGGCTGGCGCATTCCATTCATGATCGGCTTGTTGATCGGCCCGGTCGGGCTGTGGATTCGCAAGCACATGGAAGAGCCGGAAGAGTTTCTTGAAGCACGCAAGCAGGCCAAAGGTCAGAGCCCGAGCCTGATGCAAGTGCTCCGCGAACACCGCCGCAGCATTCTGGTGTCGATGGGTCTGGCCTGCGGGGCGACCGTGTCGTTCTACGTGGTGCTGGTGAACATGCCGACCTTCGCCCACAAAAATCTGGGCCTGCCGCTGGATCAGGTGTTGCTGGTGCAGATGCTCGCGGTGGCGGTGATGACGGTGGTCATTCCATTGTCCGGCGCGCTGTCGGATCGCCTCGGTCGCCGTCCGGTACTGATGGCGTTCACCCTGGCGTTTTTCCTGATGGTGTATCCGCTGTACGTGTGGGTGGCGGCAGCGCCGTCGGTGGAGCGTTTGCTGGTGATGCAACTGTTGCTGTGCAGCGCCATCGGCGGTTTCTTCGGCCCGGCACCGACGGCGCTGGCCGAGCAGTTCCCCATCGAAGTGCGCTCCACCGGGGTGTCGGTGGCTTACAACGTCGCCGTCATGGTGTTCGGTGGTTTCGCGCCGCTGATCGTCACTTGGCTGAGCAAGGTATTGGCAACGCCGGTGGCGCCGTCGTTCTACGTGTTGTTCGCTTGCGTGCTGACGCTGTTGGGCACTTACTGCATGCAGGAAGCACCACGGGCAAAGCGATCTGTCGAACTTAACCTTGGGGTGAAAGCTTGAGCATCAATCCGATTGTTGAAATGGACGCCGATGCGCTGTCCTGGGCCATCCACGCGCGGCAGGTGTCGTGCCGTGAAGTGATGCAGGCGTATCTGGCGCAGATCGAGCGCTTCAATCCGCTGGTCAATGCGCTGGTGTCGCTGCGTCCGAGTGAAGAACTGCTGGCCGAAGCCGACGCCTGTGACCGGCAACTGGAGCAGGGCCAGTCCCGAGGCTGGATGCACGGCATGCCGCAAGCGGTCAAGGATCTGGCGGCCACCGCCGGTTTGCGCACCACCATGGGCTCGCCGCTGTTCGCCGAACAAGTCCCGCAGCACGACGCCATCAGCGTGGCGCGGGTGCGTGACTGCGGGGCGATCATCATCGGCAAGACCAACGTTCCGGAATTCGGCCTCGGCTCGCAGACCTACAACAGCGTATTCGGCACCACCACCAATGCCTACGACCCGACGCGGGTTGCCGGTGGCAGCAGCGGCGGGGCGGCGGTGGCGTTGGCGTTGCGCATGCTGCCGGTGGCCGACGGCAGCGACATGATGGGCTCGCTGCGCAATCCGGCGGCGTTCAACAACGTCTTCGGTTTTCGTCCGTCCCTGGGCCGCGTGCCACACGGGCCGCAACCTGAGGTGTTCGTCCAGCAGCTGGCCACTGAAGGGCCGATGGGCCGCACGGTCACGGATGTCGCACGGTTGCTCGGCACACAGGCCGGGTACGACTCGCGCGTGCCGTTGTCGCTGACTCAAGACCCGGAGATTTTCCACCAGCCACTGGCGCAAGATTTCAGCGACGTCCGCGTTGGTTGGCTGGGCGACTACAACGGTTATCTGCCGATGGATCCCGGTGTGATGAGCCTGTGCGAATCGGCGTTGCAGGACTTCGCGGCACTGGGCTGCAAGGTCGAAGCCTGCCAGCCGGATTTCTCCATGGAACGCCTGTGGCAAACCTGGCTGGTGCATCGTCACTGGCTGGTGCAAGGCAGCCTCGGCGCGCTATACGCCGATCCGCAAAAACGCGAGCAACTCAAGCCCGAGGCGCAATGGGAAATCGAAGGTGGGTTGCACCTGACGGCTGCGGATGTCTATCAGGCCTCGGTCAGTCGCAGCGAGTGGTATCGAGCCTTGAACGAATTGTTCGAACGTTACGACTTCCTGTTGTTGCCCACCGCCCAAGTGTTTCCTTTTGATGCACAAACCCCGTGGCCACGCATCGTTGGCGGGCAAAGCATGGACACTTATCACCGCTGGATGGAAGTGGTGATCGGGCCGACTCTGGCCGGATTGCCGAGCATGAATGTGCCGGTGGGTTTCAACCCTGTCGGGTTGCCGATGGGCCTGCAAATCATTGGCCCGGCCCAGGCCGACCGCGCTGTGCTGCAACTGGCGTATGCCCATGAGCAGTTGACCCAATGGGTCAAACGTCAGCCGCCCGGCTGTCTGCAAAACGCTTGAGCACGGCAGACGGGCGCACATCTTGCTGTATAAAACGATCATTCCATCCGGGCAGAGGGAGATCGAATCCATGGACAGCAAAGCAGAATCCGGTAGCGTGCGTTCGGTCGAGCGCGCCCTGGCGATCGTCGAGTTGCTGGGAGAGCATCAGGCGTTGGGGCTGGAGGAGTTGCATTACCTGACAGCCTTGCCCAAAGCCACGGTGTCGCGCATGTTGCTGACCTTGCAGGAGCAGGGCTGGATCTATCGCGGCTTGAGCGACCGGCGTTACCGCTTGTGCGCCAAGCGTTTGTTCGGCGACAGCCAGCAGCGCTTCAAGCGGCGTCTGGTGGAAAACGCCGCGCCGCTGTTGCTGGAATTGAGCGAGCGTACCGGGCTGGTGGCGGACCTGTCGTGCTTTGACGGCGAGCGGATCGAGGTCATGGAAAGTGCCATCCCGACGGTGTTACGCAAACGCTATCCGAACAATTGCCAGATCGTCGGCCAGCACGCCAGCCTGTTTCATTCGGCGATGGGGCGGGCTTGTCTAGGTGAGCTGGACAGTTCTGAAGTGGAACGCCTGGCCGAGCGTGAACGGTTGAACGACGACACACTGTTCAGCGCCACTGAAACGGCTTTGCATCAGGGCTTCGGCCAGCGCACCGAAGGCTACTGGGAATACCCGGTGCGCCTGCCGTTCCTGATTCGCGCGGTAGCGTTGCCGATCCGCACAGGCGGCCGACTGGTTGGCAGCATGGCGTTGCACTGGCCGATGGACCAGGCGCCGGTGGAGCGGGTGCTGAGCCTGCACCTCAACAGCCTGGCCACGACCATCGGCGATGTGCAGCAGGCGATGGCCTGACAGCAAAAGGTCGCAGCTCCTACACGGTTTTTTGTACTCCTGTAGGAGCTGCCGAAGGCTGCGATCTTTTGATCTTCGGTTTGCAATAGAGCAGCGGGCAGTTAAGGTTCAGCACAGGTTTATCTGCCCTACGAGTCTTTATGTTCAAGCTGTCTGTCTGCAAAACCCTCGCCTTATTGCTGTTGGCCGGCGCTTCGCTGTCGGCCCAGGCCAACTGGTATCTGGACGGCGAGTCTTCGCGGCTGTCGTTCGTCAGTACCAAAAACGCCAATATTTCCGAAGTGCAGCGCTTCCTGGTGTTGCACGGCAAAGTCGATCCCAAGGGTTTGGCGCAGGTTGAAGTCGAGCTGGATTCGATCAACAGCGGCATCCCGTTGCGCGATGAACGCATGCGCAACAACCTGTTCGAAATCGACAAATTTCCCGAAGCACTGATCACCACGCAGATCGACCTGCGCCCCATCAACGACCTCGCTCCCGGCGCACAATTGGAATTGCGCCTGCCGCTGACCGTCGACCTGCATGGCAAGCAACACACCTACAACGCCGAACTGCTGGCGACCCGTCTCGATGATCGGCGTTTTCAGGTGGTGACGCTGGAGCCGCTGGTGATCAACGCCGAAGACTTCGACCTGGCGCCGGGCCTGGACGCGCTGCGCAAGGTTGCCGGTTTGTCGGCCATCAGTTTGTCGGTGCCGGTGGGTGCGGTACTGATTTTCACGGCGCGCTGACATGGCCGGCGCAATTTTCCCATGGCGTGAAGGTAACCACTTCGAACTGCTGATCGACGGCCCGCAGTTCTTCCCGCGCATGCTGGTGGCAATTGCCCGCGCCGAAGAACAGGTCGAACTGGAGCTGTATCTGGTGGAGGCGGGCGCCTGCGCCGAGGCCATGGTCCAGGCGTTGGTCCAGGCTGCCGAACGCGGCGTGCGGGTGCGTTGCCTGTTCGATGATTACGGCAGCCTAGCGTTCACCCTGACTTTGCGTCAGCGCCTGATGGCGGCCGGGGTTGAACTGCGCTTTTACAATCGCCTGAACTGGCGGCGCTGGGTCGGCAATTTCTACCGCGATCACCGCAAGTTGCTGCTGGTGGATCAGAGCATGGCGGTGGTCGGCGGCACCGGCGTCACCGATGAGTTCTGGACGCCGGGTGAAGACGTCAGCGAGTGGCACGAAGTGATGGTGGAAATCACCGGCCCGCTGGTGCTGGACTGGCAACTGCTGTTCGACCGCCAATGGATCGCCAACCGCCATCGCCGCGCCTGGAAACCCGCGTCGCATTTCGGCTTGCCGCGTTTGCCTCGCGTGCCGTCCACGGGCGAGGGCATGGGGCGTGTGGCCTATGCCGACGCCCGCCAGCACCGCGACATTCTGCAATCGCTGATTCGCGCACTGAACAGCGGCCAGAAACGCATCTGGCTGGCCACCCCGTATTTTCTGCCGACCTGGAAAGTCCGCCGTTCCCTGCGCCGTGCCGCGGGCCGAGGCGTCGATGTGCGCCTGCTGCTGACCGGGCCCCGCACCGATCACCCGTCCGTGCGCTACGCCGGGCATCGCTACTACCCGCGCCTGCTCAAGGCCGGAGTGAAGATTTTCGAATACCAGCCGTGTTTCCTCCACCTGAAAATGGTCTTGATCGACGATTGGGTTAGCATCGGTTCGTGCAACTTCGATCACTGGAATCTGCGCTTCAACCTGGAAGCCAATCTGGAAGCACTGGACCCGGCATTGACCCGGGCGGTGGCGGCGAGTTTCGAAACGGATTTTGCCCAGAGCCAGCAAGTCAGCCTGGAAGAATGGCAACGCCGGCCGTTGTGGCGGCGGGTCAAGCAAAGGGTGTGGGGATGGGTGGATCGGGTGGTGGTGAATCTGTTGGATCGGCGGGGGTAAAGCAAGATCAAAGGATCGCAGCCTTCGGCAGCTCCTACAGGGTTATGTGTACACCTGTAGGAGCTGCCGAAGGCTGCGGTCTTTTGCGTTTAAGGGTTACAGCAGTTCAAAACTCTGCTGCGTCACGTCCTGGGAATCCAGGCCGATCTGCACGTTGAACTTGCCAGGCTCGGCGGCGTACTTGAGCTGGGTGTTGTAGAACTTCAGGTCGTCCTCGGTGATGGTGAAGTGCACGACTTTCTGTTCGCCGGCCTTGAGCATCACTTTCTGGAAGTTTTTCAGTTCCTTGATCGGACGGATCATCGAACCGGTTTCGTCCTGAATGTACAACTGCACCACGGTTTCACCGTCACGCTTGCCGGTGTTCTTCACCGTGACGCTGGCATCGAGCTTGCCGGTCTTGTTCAGCGTGGTCGACGAGAGCGCCATGTCGCTCAGGCTGAAGCTGGTGTAGCTCAAGCCATAGCCGAACGGGAACAGCGGGCCGGTGGTGTCATCGAAATACTGCGAGGTGTAGTTGCCCGGTTTGCCCGGCGTGAACGGCCGGCCAATGGTTAGGTGGTTGTAGTAGGTCGGAATCTGGCCCACCGAGCGCGGGAAGGAAATCGGCAGTTTGCCCGACGGGTTGTAGTCGCCGAACAGCACGTCGGCGATGGCGTTGCCGCCTTCGGTGCCGCTGAACCAGGTTTCCAGGATCGCGTCAGCCTGTTCTTTCTCTTCGAGGATCGACAGCGGACGGCCGTTCATCAACACCAGCACCAGCGGTTTGCCGGTGGCTTTCAAGGCGCGGATCAGTTCACGCTGGTTTTCCGGGATGTTCAGGTCGGTACGGCTCGACGATTCGTGGGACATGCCACGGGACTCGCCCACAGCGGCAACCACCACGTCGGCATCCTTGGCGGCTTTCACCGCTTCGTCGATCAGCACGTTCGCCGGTCGCGGATCATCGACCACTTCCGGGGCATCGAAGTTGAGGAAGTTCAGGTAATCGAGGATTTTCTTGTCGCTGGTGATGTTGGCACCACGGGCGTAGATCAGCGTCGATTTATCGCCCAACGCAGTGGTCATGCCGTCGAACAGGGTCACCGATTGCGCCGGACGACCGGCAGCGGCCCAACTGCCCATCATGTCGATCGGTGCCTTGGCCAGCGGGCCGACAAGGGCGATTTTCGCGGTTTTCTTCAGCGGCAGGGTTTCGTTCTGGTTCTTCAGCAACACCAGGCTGCGGCGCGCGACATCGCGAGCCTCGGTACGGTGCAGACGGCTGTCGGCGTAAGTGTCGGCCGGATCATCCTCGGCCTTGCCGATACGCAGGTACGGGTCTTTGAACAGGCCCATGTCGTACTTGGCGTCGAGCACCGCACGCACGGCGTTGTCGATGTCGCTCTGCTGGATCTCGCCGGATTTCAACAGCCCCGGCAGTTCTTTGCCGTACAGGGTGTCGTTCATGCTCATGTGGATGCCGGCCTTGATCGCCAGCTTCGCGGCTTCGCGACCGTCAGCGGCGACGCCGTGTTTGATCAGTTCGAAAATCGCCCCGTGGTCGCTGACGGCCAGGCCCTTGAAGCCCCATTCCTTGCGCAACAGGTCGTTCATCAGCCAGGTGTTGGCGGTGGCGGGCACGCCGTTGATCGAGTTCAACGCGACCATCACGCCGCCGGCACCGGCATCGATCGCCGCGCGGTACGGTGGCAGGTAGTCCTGGTACATCTTGACCGGGCTCATGTCGACCACGTTGTAGTCGCGGCCACCCTCGACTGCGCCGTACAGGGCGAAGTGCTTGACGCTGGCCATGATGCTGTCGGCCGCATTCGCGCCCGTGCCCTGGAACGCTTTGACCATCACGCCGGCAATGCGCGAAACGAGATAGGTGTCTTCGCCGAAGCCTTCGGAGGTACGGCCCCAGCGCGGGTCGCGGGAAATATCGACCATCGGCGCGAAGGTGATGTCGAGGCTGTCAGACGCGGCTTCCTTGGCGGCGATGCGCCCGGACAGGCCGATAGCGTCCATGTCCCAGCTCGACGCCAGGGCCAGCGGGATCGGGAAAATGGTGCGGTGGCCGTGGATTACGTCGTAGGCGAAGAACATCGGGATCTTCAACCGGCTGCGCATGGCCGCGTCCTGCATCGGACGGTTTTCCGGACGGGTGATCGAGTTGAACGTACCGCCGATGTTGCCGGCCGCGATCTCTTTGCGAATCATCTCCCGGGGCATTTCCGGGCCGATGCTGATCAGGCGCAACTGGCCGATTTTTTCATCAAGGGTCATTTGCTTCATCAAATTGCTGACGAAGGCTTCCTTGTTCTCCAGAGGTGCGGGCGTCGTGGCGGCCAATACGTTATGACTGGCCAGGCTGACGAACAGGCCCAGCAAACACAGCTTCTTCATGAATAGTTTTCTCAAGGGCCCAAACGGCGATGTACACGCCGGCCAGCCAAAATTTAGGGAGCGACTATTGTTGTTCGGGTGCCGATTCAAAAAATGCCGGATGCAGTTTTTTGCGCAGGGCATCTTTTAGCCCATTGCCCCGATGCAATCCAGTGGCGCGGCCGATTATGCCCGAAGAGCCGGCCGAGAGGGTTGCGGGTTGTTTTTTCAATGAATGTGAAGGGAGCATCACTGATATGAATGTACGAGAGTCCTACCGGTCGAGGCTGCAAATCGCCACCTTGCTGGTGCTGGCCACGCTGCTGACCGCTTGCGGCATCAACAACATCCCGACCCTCGATGAGCAGGCCAAGGCCGCTTGGGGCCAGGTGCAGAACCAGTATCAGCGCCGCGCCGACCTGATTCCCAACCTGGTGGAAACCGTCAAGGGCTACGCCGCCCATGAGAAAGAGACCCTGACTGCGGTGATCGAGGCGCGGGCCAAGGCCACTTCGATCCAGGTCGACGCCTCGACCCTCGACAACCCGGAAAAACTCAAGCAATACCAACAGGCACAGGATCAGCTCAGCGGTGCCTTGAGCCGGCTGATGGTGGTGTCCGAGCGCTATCCGGACCTGAAGGCCAACCAGAACTTCCTCGCGTTGCAATCGCAGCTCGAGGGCACCGAAAACCGGATCAGCGTGGCGCGGCGCGACTTCATCCTCGCGGTGCAGAACTACAACACCGAGATTCGCACGTTCCCCGGCCGCCTGTGGCACAGCGTGATGTACAGCAACCTGCCGGTGCGCGAGACCTTCGAAGCCACGCCGGGGTCGGAAAAACCGCCCGAGGTTAAATTCTGATCGGTGCGTCACCACGGACGAGGTTACCCATGCGCGTGTTGAAAGCTGGCCTGGTGTTGTTGCTGTGGGTGTTTGCCCTGGCGGTCCAGGCCGAATTGAAGTTCCCGGAGCTGACCGGGCGGGTGGTGGATAACGCCCAGATGATCGAGCCCTCGGTGCGTGAGCAGCTTGCGCAGCAGTTGCAGGCCCACGAGAAAGTCACGGGTGAACAGCTTGTGATCGTGACGTTGCCGGACTTGCAGGGCGCCGACATCGCCGACTTCGGCTATCAACTGGGCCGCTACTGGGGCATCGGCCAGAAAGACAAGAACAACGGCGCGTTGCTGATCGTCGCCCGGGACGAGCGCAAACTGCGCATTGAAGTCGGTTACGGCCTGGAAGATCGCCTGACCGACGCCCAGAGTTCGGTGATCATCAATCAGGTCATCACCCCGGCATTCAAGACCGGTAACTTCAGCAAAGGCATCAGCGACGGCGTGGCGGCGATGCTGGTGGTGCTGGGCGGCAATCCACTGGACGAGCCGTCGACGGTGTATGAATCCGGTGGCGACCCGAGTGACGATTTTCTCTCGCGGCATCCGGGGCTGTTCGTGTTTCTGGTGTTGCTGTTCATCCTGACGGTGTTTGTTTGCCAGATGCTCGGTATCCTTCCCGCCGGCCGTGGCGGCTCCGGTGGTTCCGGGGGTGGTTTCGGTGGCGGTGGTGGTTTTGGCGGCGGTGGAGGCGGGGGCTTCAGCGGCGGTGGGGGCAGTTTCGGTGGCGGTGGTTCGTCCGGCGGCTGGTAACAATAAAAATGAGCAGGCACTTCACGACATGGCACTACTGACTGAACACGAACAACGCAAAGTCGCCGAGGCGATCGCCCGGGTCGAGCGCGACACCGACGCGGAACTGGTGACCGTGCTCGCGGCGCGCGCCGACGACTATGCGTACATCCCGCTGCTGTGGGCCAGTCTGCTGGCGCTGGTGGTGCCGGGGATCGTGCATTACCTGACAGGCTGGCTGACCCTGCACAACCTGTTGCTGGTGCAATGGATCAGCTTCATCGTCCTGTGCCTGGTGTTCCGGATTCCGAAAGTCACCACTCACCTGATCCCGCGTTCAGTGCGTCACTGGCGCGCCTCGAACCTGGCGCGCCGGCAATTTCTGGAGCAGAACCTGCACCACACCGTGGGCAGCACCGGCATCTTGATTTTCGTCTCTGAAGCCGAGCGTTATGTGGAAATCCTGGTGGACGAGGGGATTTCCAGTCGCCTCGACAACAAGAACTGGGACGCGATTGTCGCCGCGTTCACCCAGCAGGTGCGGCAGGGGCAGACGCTGCAAGGCTTTGTCAGCTGCGTCGAGGCCTGCGGCGAACTGCTCAAGGTACATGTGCCGGTGACGCACGTGCGCAATGAGTTGCCGAACCGCTTGGTGGTGTTGGGGTAAAGGGCGAATTCAAGCCGTTCGGTAAATAACTGCGTGTCCCGAACGGTCATCCCCCCTAAAATACCCGCCATTCCCCGATCCGCCCCGCCTGAGGCCGTTTTTTTCATGTCTGTCACCGCCACTCCCGCCAGCCTCGCGCCGGATCATCACGCCCAGTTCATCGAACTGCTGCAAACCAGCCTTGAGCAAAACGCCTTCATTAAACTGGTGCTGGCCAAGTACGCAGGCAGCGAGACCGACCTACAGCGGATCATCATCAAACCGGTGACGGTCAAGTCGCAACCGTGCCTGTCCTTCGTTTACCGCTACAAGACCCGCGACATCACCAAGAACCTGCCGCTGGAAGAAGGCGTCGCGCACATTGCCGAGCTGCTGCCAGCATCGTTCAAAAATGCGCATTTACTGGCCTTGACTGACGAAGCCCAGCTCGAATACAGCAAAAAGGGCAAGAGTTCGCTGTTCAAGAGCAAACCCCAGCAATTGCGCGAAGTGCCATCTGCCGAGCACAACCGTGAGAAAAACCGTTTCCTGGACGTGAGCCGGCCGTTCCTCGCTGACCTCGGCGTGACCAACAGCAAGCACGAGCTGATCCCGGCGATGTCGCGCAAGTGGAAGCAGATCAACAAGTTCATCGAAGTCTTCAGCCATGCGCTGACCTCGTCGCCGCTGGCGCTGGATAAACCGGTGCGCGTGGCGGATTTCGGTTCGGGCAAGGGTTACCTGACCTTCGCCATCCACGATTACCTGCGCAATACCCTGAACGCCGAAGGCGAAGTCACCGGCGTCGAGCTGCGTGAGGACATGGTCACTCTGTGCAACACCGCGGCTGCCAAACTTGAGCACCCGGGGTTGGTGTTCAAATGTGGTGATGTGCGCAGCGTGGCGCCGAGCGAACTGGACGTGATGATCGCGCTGCACGCTTGCGACATCGCCACTGACTACGCGATTCACACCGGCATTCGCTCCGGCGCGTCGATCATCATGTGCTCGCCGTGCTGCCACAAACAGATCCGCCTGCAAATCCAGAGCCCGGCACTGCTCAAACCGATGCTGCAATACGGCCTGCACCTGGGCCAGCAAGCCGAAATGGTCACCGACAGCTTGCGTGCACTGTTCCTCGAAGCCTGTGGTTACGAGACCAAGGTGTTCGAGTTCATCTCACTGGACCACACCAACAAGAACAAGATGATCCTGGCGGTCAAGCGCGCCGAGCCGGTTGATCCGGCCCAGCTGTTGGTGAAGATTCAGGAACTGAAGGATTTCTACCACATCAGCGAACATTGCCTGGAAACGCTGTTGCGGGCTGATGGTTACCTCTGATGGTGACCCTGTAGGAGCACAGCTTGCTGGCGATAGCGATCTTGAGGGCGCCATCGCCGGCAAGCCGTGCTCCTACAGGATTATGTCGTGGCTACTCGTGCCGGAATGACCGCCGTCTTGCGCCCCAGCACCACCGTCACGATCACCCCGGCCGCAAACAGCCAGGTAATCGGCTCCACGTGTTCTCCGAAGAACAACGCTGAAAAAGCGATGGTGAAGAAAATCTGCAGCAACTGGATCTGACTGACCCGGGCGATGCCCCCCATGGCCAGCCCGGCGTACCAGGCAAAGAAGCCGATGAACTGCGAAAACAGCGAGACGTAACCGAAGGCCCACCAGGTCTTGGCGGAAATCTCGCCCTGATGTTGCAGCGCCAGATACAGCACCGGGCCAATCAGCAGCGGCGTCGACAGCACCAGCGCCCAGCAGATCACCTGCCAACCGCCCATCTCCTTGGCCAACCGGCCACCTTCGGCGTAACCCAGACCGCCCACCGCAATCGCCCCGAGCATCAGCAAGTCACCGCCCTGAATGCTGCCGGCACCGCTGATCAGCGCGTAGCCGAGCACCAATGCACTGCCCAGTGCGGCGCAGGCCCAGAAGGCTTTTGACGGACGTTCATGGGACAACCACGCCGCATACAGCGCCACGCACAGCGGTTGTAGGCCATTGACCAACGCGCCATGGGACGCCGGCAAGGTTTGCATGGCCCAGGCTGACAACACCGGGAAACCGAGGATCACCCCGGCAATCACCAGGCTCAGGCCCTTGACCTGCTTCCAGGTCGGCCACTTTTCCCGGCGCAACAGCAACAGCAACGCTGCCGGAACCGCCGCGAACAGCGCGCGGCCGAGGCCGTTGAGCAGCGGATGAAGTTCCTGCACGACGATTCGCGTGAAGGGCAGGGTAAGGCTGAAGATCACAACGCCGAGCAGGCCCAGGGCCATGCCGGTGTTTTCGCGGGAGGACATGATGGCAACCAGAATGTTGGGTGATGGAGTAAGGCTTCATATAGCCATAAACCGTGGGTTTCCCGCTGTTACAGCTAGGTGCAGAGTTATCCGTACAGTTGGGAGCGAAGCTCCCAACGTAGGAGCTGCCGAAGGCTGCG
This sequence comes from Pseudomonas sp. SDO5591_S426, assembly GCF_054070755.1. NCBI lineage: Bacteria > Pseudomonadati > Pseudomonadota > Gammaproteobacteria > Pseudomonadales > Pseudomonadaceae > Pseudomonas > Pseudomonas sp. SDO5591_S426. The sequence goes on from NZ_JBSVXD010000102.1 coordinate 18,124, forward strand.
ATCTTTTGATCTTGTTTTTAGAATCACAATCAAAAGATCGCAGCCTCGTTTCACTCGACAGCTCCTACAGGTGATTTATCGTAGTAGCCGGTTGTTACCCGGACTGCCAGATAAGGACTACCTTGAATACTCCTACGCATTTTCCAGAGGAGTCCTCCCCATGGCAGCGAAAAAAATTCTGATGCTGGTCGGCGATTTCGTCGAAGACTACGAAGTGATGGTGCCGTTTCAGGCGCTGCTGATGGTCGGCCATACCGTTCACGCGGTTTGTCCGGACAAAACCGCCGGCCAGACGGTGCGCACGGCGATCCATGACTTCGAAGGCGACCAGACCTACAGCGAAAAACCCGGTCACCTGTTTGCCCTGAACTTCGACTTCGCCAAGGTCAACGCGGCGGATTACGACGCGGTGCTGATCCCGGGCGGTCGTGCGCCGGAGTACCTGCGGCTGAATGAAAAAGTCCTGGAACTGGTACGCGACTTCGACAAGGCCGGCAAGCCGATTGCCGCGGTGTGTCACGGTGCGCAATTGCTGGCAGCGGCAGGGATTCTCGAAGGTCGTGAGTGCAGCGCTTACCCGGCCTGCGCTCCGGAAGTGCGTCTGGCCGGCGGTACGTTCATCGACATCCCGGTGACGGACGGCCATGTTCAAGGCAATCTGGCCACGGCACCGGCCTGGCCTGCCCACCCGAACTGGCTCGCCGGTTTTCTTGGACTGCTGGGCACGAAAATCACGCTGTAACGAGGAACCTGTGCATGTGCGAGCTCTACGTCAAGGCCGACCCGATTCTCTACGAATCGCGCTCCCGCTCGCTGCGCATCTGTGGGGTCGTCACCACGCTGCGGCTGGAGAATCAGTTCTGGGACATCCTCAGCGAAATCGCCGAGGTCGACGGCATGACCACCAACCAGTTGATCGCCAAGCTGTATGAAGAGGTGATGGACTACCGCGGCGAGGTGGTGAATTTCGCCTCGTTCTTGCGGGTGAGTTGTACGCGGTATTTGAGTCAGCGGCGGGTGGCTTCTCCGGAGTTGTCGGTGGTGAAGCGTTCAGTCAAATAGGTTTGCGGCGTGCTTACTGGCCCCATCGCCAGCAGCCTGGCTCCCACAGTTGATTGGGTACATCAGTCCAATGTGGGAGCCAGCCTGCTGGCGATAGGGCCGGTTCAGGCGACAGAAACAGCAGGCTGGTCTTTACTCTGAAGCGCGCAATCTCTCAATCGCCAAGGAGAAACAGCATGTCCGGATGGTACGAAGTGAGCAAAAGCAGCAGCGGTCAGTTCAGGTTTGTGCTGAAGGCGGCGAATGCCGAAACCATTCTGACCAGCGAGCTGTACACCACCCGCGCCGCAGCCGACAAAGGCATTGCCTCGGTCCAGGCCAACAGTCCGCTGGATGAGCGCTACGAGAAGAAAAGCACCAAGGATGGCCATCCTTATTTCAATCTGAAGGCCGGTAACCACGAGATTATCGGCAGCAGCGAATCGTATTCTTCCGATGCCGCGATGGAGAAAGGCATCGCCAGTGTGAAGGCCAACGGGCCGACCAAAGTGGTCAAGGACAAAACCTTGCCGGTGCTTTGAACACCCCCCTATTCAAAAATGCACTGGGTAACCCTGTGGGAGCGAGCTTGCTCGCGATGGCGGTGTAGCAGTCAACATAGATGTTGAACATCATGGCCTCCTCGCGAGCAAGTTCGCTCCCACCGCTTCCCCTTTTTATCTCAAAGTTTCAATCAACCCTTGCAGTTGAGCACGACCAGGCTCACCCAACGGAAACACCGGCAACCGCGGATCACCGACTTCCAACCCGGTGTCGCGCAAACCCGCCTTGATCGTCGCCGGCAAACCACCCTTGAGAATGAAGTCCAGCAACGGCAACTGGCGATAGAACAGTTCGCGCGCCTTGCCCAGATCATTGGCCAGCACCGCTTCATACAAATCCAGGTTGAGCTGCGGGATGAGGTTCGGCGCCGCCGTGCACCAGCCTTTGGCCCCGGCCGCGAAGGCTTCCAGCGCCAGCGGGTTGCAGCCGTTGTAGAACGGCACCCGGCCTTCGCCCAGACGTTGCAGTTGATGCATGCGCTGGATGTCGCCGGTGCTCTCCTTGACCATGGTCACGTTTTCCACGCCGTTGACGATGCGCAGGATCAGGTCCACCGACATGTCGGTGCCGCTGGTGGCCGGGTTGTTGTAGAGCATGATCGGCACGCCGATGCTGTCGCCGATGGCGCGGTAGTGAGCGAGGATTTCCGCTTCGCTGAGTTTCCAGTAGGACGTCGGCAGGACCATCACCACGTCGGCGCCGTGGGCCTCGGCGAAACGTGCGCGGCGCACCGCTTTGGCGGTAGTCAGGTCGGACACGCTGACGATGGTCGGCACGCGTTTGGCCACGTGCTTGATGCTGAACTCGGCAACCTGATCCCACTCCGCGTCACTCAGGTAAGCGCCTTCGCCGGTGCTGCCCAGTGGCGCGATGGAATGCACACCGTCGTCGATCAAGCGGTCGATGGAACGCCCGAGCGCGTCAAGATCAACGCTTTCGCCATTGGCGGTGAACGGGGTGATGGTGTAGCCGATAATGCCGTGAATGTTTGCGGTGGACATGGTGTCTCTCCGTTGAAAAGGTCTGGATTCAGTTCAGGCAATCGGCGTGTTGACGCAGGTTCTGCCGAGCGTAGTAATTGAAAGCGGCGGCGTGGCGCTTGGGCCGGGCGATCCAGTCATGGGCTTCACGGCCCAGCTCCGGGATGATCGGCTTGATGGTCCCGGCGCTCATCGCCAGCAGCTGCAACTTGGCGGTGCGTTCGATCAGTTGCGCAATCACACAGGCCTCCTCGATGGTGGTGCCGGTGGACAACTGGCCGTGGTGGGAAAGCAGGATCGCCCGTTTGTCGCCGAGTGCACTGGCAATCAGGTCGCCTTCTTCGTTACCCACCGGCACGCCTGGCCAGCCTTCGAGAAACGCACAGTCTTCGTAGAGCGGGCAGAGGTCCATGTGCGAGATCTGCAGTGGCACTTCGAGCATCGACAGTGCGGCAACATGGGTCGGGTGGGTGTGAATGATGCAGTTCACATCCGGCCGGGCGCGGTACACCCAACTGTGGAAACGGTTGGCCGGGTTCGGCATGCCGTGGCCTTCGAGCACTTCCAGGTCTTCGTTGACCAGCAACAGGTTGCCCGCGGTGATTTCGTCGAAACCCAGGCCCAGTTGTTGAGTGTAGTAAGTGCCGGGTTGCGGGCCACGGGCGGTGATTTGCCCGGCCAGGCCGGAATCATGGCCATTCTCGAACAGAATGCGGCAGGTCAGGGCCAGCTTTTGTCGGTCGGTCCACGTATTATCCGCGAGCGTATTTTGCATCTGGCTGAGCGCTTGCTTGACCAGTTGATCTTTGGGCAGTGCTAATGTCTTCGCCATATCGGAGTCCTCTTTGGCAGGGTCATGCAGATGACACGAAAGATGCTATATGACACTTTGTGTCATGAGCAAGGACAATTCGTCGCCTCCTTGATGGATTAATCGTTTTAAATGTCTATCCGTTTGAAATTATTGAGAAAAAAACTTGGCGTAACCCTTGAGGCACTGGCGGAAAAATCCGGCATGACCAAGAGTTACCTGTCGAAAGTCGAACGCGGGCTGAACACGCCGTCGATTGCGGCTGCGCTGAAACTGGCCAAGGCGTTGAACGTGAAGGTCGAGGAGCTGTTCTCCGAAGACAAGGTCAGCCTCGACAGCTACAGCCTGGTGCGCAGCCACGAGCGCCAGCCGCTGGGCGCCAGCGACGACAATCCGGGTTACGCGGTGCTGGCCCATCAGGTTAGCGAGCGCAGCCTGTTGCCGTTCATCATCTATCCGCCGACCGAGTTCACCGACAAAGCCTTCAAGGAACATTTGGGCGAAGAGTTTTTGTTCGTCCACGAAGGGCAGGTGGAAGTGGATTTCGTCAGCGAACGTGTGCTGCTGAGTCGCGGCGATGCGCTGCACTTCAACTCACAGAAACCGCACCGGATCCGCTCGGTGGGCGAGGTTCAGGCGCAGTTGCTGGTGGTGGTGCATAGCGCTGAAGAATGAGGCCCGCCAAAAGATCGCAGCCTTCGGCAGCTCCTACATA